>CAMOTT010000005.1 GCA_946626015.1 uncultured Clostridia bacterium
TGCTCTTCTGCTCCTGCTCCACCTGCTCCTCGTATCTCTCAGCAAGGATCTCGATGGATTCAGCGTCAAGAACATCGTCGTCTATCTTGACGGCAGGCTCGGAATAATCCACGTTCTCCATGATATCTTTATAAAGAGCGTTGTAGTCGGCGACATCGACCTCTTTGCTGCCTGTTATCTTATGCAGGACCACCGTCAGCACATAAGCGGACTCTGTGTTGCGGGAGCCTTCGTTTTCGGGCAGGATGTCCTTGACGGCTTTGGTAAGCTCGCTGTTGAAATGGGAGACAGCGCAGGCGATGGTGTCCTCATCGCAATCCATAAGCGCGGATATATGGACAAGGGGCATGGAAGAATAATAGAAAAGCAGGGCGATGGTTCGTACCGCCGGCGAACAACCGGACATGAATTTTTCGGCCTTTTTGCAAAATGCATCATCGGATATACAGCTGCCGGGGAATATTTCAACTCCCTCGCCGAAAGGTTCATATCCCGAGGCATAGCCCACTGTTTCGGCCTTGGCTTTTTCCATGCCGCCCAGCACGTCTATACATTTGACGGCAACCGTGGAATAGAGCACCTCTTCAAAATTTTCGGGGGAGCTCAGCTTTGATATGCCGTTGAAAGCCTCCGTAAAAGTATCCTTGACCACGCGGTCAACGTCAGCTTTATTCTTCAGCAAAGATTCCGCAAAAATGCGTATGCCCTTATAAGTCCTTGAATAGAGCTTGCTGAATGCTGCTCCGGAACCGCCCTGAGCCTGGATAACTGCCTGAATAAACTTGTATTCCATAGTCATACACCTAAAAGCAGGCGTCCTTGCACCCTTTCTTTCTGGATTTTTTATCTTCAAAAAGTCAGTATCACCCATAATCCATTAAACATTATAATATAAAGAACACGCTTAGTCAATATAAAACAAACAGGAAAATATGAGAAAAAAGTTTGGACTTTTAATGTTCTTTTGGAAAAAACATTAAAAACGAGAAAAACAATGCTAATTTAGAATTATAAACAGGAAAAGTCGTGTTATAATAAATCTGATTTTTATCTTATAAGGAGGATAAGGTCATGTGTGGAATCATAGGTTATCTCGGAGAGGACGAGGCCGCCCCCGTATTGACTGACGGGCTTGAAAGGCTTGAATACCGCGGATATGATTCGGCCGGAATTGCGGTTTTTGAAAGCGGCGGCATACACACCATAAAATCGAACGGCAGACTAAGCTCATTGAGAGAGAAAATAAAAGACCAGGGAACTCCCCGAGGCACCTTGGGTATAGGCCATACCCGTTGGGCAACCCACGGAAAACCCTCTGACTACAACGCCCATCCCCATTCGGGAGAAAAGGGCAAAATAACTCTTGTTCACAACGGTATCATAGAAAATTATATTGAGCTCAAAGCTCAGCTCCAGGCTGAGGGCGTAAAATTCACCTCAGATACCGACACGGAGGTCGTGGCTCAGTTAGCGGAGAAAAACTACAACGGCAATCTGATCGAAACGATAGTCAAAACGGTTTCCCAACTCAAAGGCTCATTTGCTCTGGGCATCCTTTGCGAGGATTATCCCGACACCCTTGTGGGCGTCAGGAAAAGTTCTCCGCTGCTTGCGGCGGTTTGCGACAAGGGCTGCCTTATCGCCTCGGACATCACGGCGCTCCTCCCTTACTCGGAGGAGATATACCGCATGGAGGACGGTGAGATCTGCGTTTTCACCAAGTCCGGAGCGGCGTTTTACGATTTTGACGGGGCGCCGATCAAAAAGAGCGCCGAGGCTGTGGGGTTCAACGCGAAATCAGCGGACAAAAACGGCTACGAGTATTTTATGATGAAGGAGATATACGACCAGCCGGAGACCCTTAGAGCCACCATAAACCAGTACATTACGCCGGATGGCAAGGTGGATCCGGGAGCCGGGGCGAAGGGCTTCGGCAACCTTAAGGATATCAACCGTATTTTCATCGTGGGCTGCGGCTCCGCCTACCATGCCGGAGTAGTGGGCAAGTATGTTATCGAGGAGCTTGTACGCATCCCCGTGGAGGCTGATATCGCCTCCGAGTTCCGCTACCGCGACCCGATACTTGACGAACACACGCTGGTAATAATAATCAGCCAGAGCGGCGAGACGGCGGATACCCTGGCGGCTCTCCGGCTTGCAAAGGAGAGCGGCGCAAGAGTTATGTCAATCGTAAATGTTGAGGGCAGCACCATCGCAACCGAAAGCGATTGCGTTCTCTTTACCCGCGCGGGCATCGAGATAGCCGTGGCCACCACAAAGGCATATTCCGCCCAAATAGCCACCCTCTACGTTGCGGCGGTATATATGGCGCAGGAGCTCAAAACGGTGTCGGAGGATGAGCTCAGGCTCCTTGTCCACCACCTTGCCCTTTTGCCCGACGCGGTGGAAAAGGCCCTTGGCACAAAAAGCAGGGCTGAAGAGCTGGCTGCAAAATATTACGAGCTTGACCACGCCTATTATGTGGGCAGGAATATCGACTACGCCAGCGCCATGGAGTCGTCGCTCAAATTAAAGGAGATAAGCTATGTCCATTCCGAGGCCTATGCCGCCGGAGAATTGAAGCACGGCACCATCTCTCTTATCGAGGACGGCACCCTTGTGATAGCTCTCTGTTGCTGCCGGCGTCTGCTTGCAAAAACCCAGAGCAATATCGAGGAGGTTCGTGCCAGAGGCGCAAGGATTATCTGCGTGACCACGGAGGACGAGGTAAAGGCTCTGAAATATGACGATCTGCTCACCGTTCCGGCGACACATCCTCTTTTTGTCGGTTCGCTGGAGGTCGTTCCCTTGCAATTATTCGCGTATTATACGGCAAAATTCAGAAAATGTGACATAGATAAGCCAAGATGTCTTGCAAAATCCGTTACAGTGGAGTAAAATATAGCTCATTATTTGTAACAAAATTTCTAAACGAAAGCTAAGGAAGGTCTGTTATGGAAAACATTGCTTTGCAACCCAACGAGGGCAAGCAGATTAAAATCGAAACGTCGTTCGGCGAATTCATGAGATACCCGGTCAAAACCCATGTTGTAGTTTCCGGGGATGATCTGAACAAGATAATGGACGATTATGTGATGGAATATATCGAAGAAGGGGATATGATCTTCATAAGCGAAAAGATAATCGCCATCAGTCAGGGCAGAGCCTTTGACATTGACGACATACATCCCTCAAAGCTCGCCAATTTCCTGTGTAAATTCGTCTACAAATCACCCTACGGCATAGGCCTGGGCAGCCCGTGGACAATGGAGCTTGCCATCCGTGAGATCGGCGTTCCGAAAATAATGTTTGCAGCCTTTTGCTCGGCGGTGACAAAACCCTTCGGGGTCAGGGGCGTGTTTTATAAAATCGTGGGCGACAAGGGCAGAGCCATCGACGGCCCCTGCAGCTACACCCTTCCGCCATATAACCACTGCGCCAAGCTGGCGCCCAAGGAGCCGGACAAGGTTGCCGCGCAGCTGAGCAAACACACAGGCTGCAAGGTGGTCATAATCGACTCAAACGATATCGGCAGGGAGATCCTGGGCGTTAGCGACAAGAGCATAAGTATTGATATGTGCAAGGAGATCTTCGCGGACAATCCCCTGGGTCAGGCGTCCCAGCAGACTCCCATTGCCATAGTGAGAAAAGTAAAATAACAAAATAACAGGAGGTGTCTGCGTAATGAACAACGCTGATCTGCAGCAGATCCCCAAGAGGATAAAAGAACTGCGTGAGATCCTTGATATTTCCGCCATGGAGATGGCCAAGGGGCTCAAGATAGATATGGAGCAATATTCCGCCCTTGAGAACGGCACAAAGGATATCCCCATAAGCACCCTTTATGATATAGCGGAGCTGCTGGGAGTTGACTGTACTGTTCTGCTTACAGGCGATTCTCCCCGAATGAATACCCACACCGTGGTACGCAAGGGCGATGGAATAGCTGTTGACAGGTACAAGGGCTACCATTTTGAGGGGCTTGCGTACAATTTCAAAAACCGCATAATGGATCCCATGCTCGTCACCCTTGAGGTGCAGGAAAAGGATCCCGCTCTTGTTACACACGGAGGTCAGGAATTCAACTATGTCCTTGAAGGCTCCGTCAGAGTCACTGTGGGCAGCAAGAGCTTTGTGCTCAATGAAGGAGACTGCATTTATTTTGATCCCACCCTTCCCCACGGTCAGGCCGCCGTGGGCGGAACCACAAAGTTTCTGACGGTCATCAACGAATAAGAGCAAATTTTATTGATAAAGCGGGTTTTAAAAATGAATGAGATTATAAAAAGATACTGTCCCCGGTTTGAGTTTGATTCCTACGAGGACATGAAAGAAAACTTTACTATAAATGTTCCGGATGATTTCAACTTCGGTTTCGACGTTGTGGACGAGTGGGCAAGGCTGGAGCCTGAAAAGATCGCCCTTGTCTGGACCAATGACACCGAGGAGATGCGTACATACACCTTCAAGGACATCAAGGAATACAGCAACAGGACAGTAAATCTGCTGAAAGACTGCGGCATCAAAAAGGGCGACGTGGTAATGCTTGTGCTCAAGCAGCGTCCGGAGGTCTGGTTCTGCATGGTGGCGCTGCATAAGCTGGGGGCAATAGTTATCCCAGGCACATTCCAGCTCACAAAAAAAGACCTGGTCTACCGTATGAACGCCGCCGGCGCCAAGCTGCTTATCACCGTCAACGATGACGACATAGTCAAGCACGCCAAGGACTCCCTGCCGGAGTGCCCCGGAGTGACCCACTATATCACCGTGGGGGACAAAGCGGTGGAGGGCGCAATAGACTACCGCAGTGTGATAAACGACTATTCCCCCGTGTTCGACAGACCGACAGACGAGGGCAGAACGGTCGTCACCGACACGGCTCTGCTCTACTTCTCCTCGGGCACCAGCGGTATGCCCAAAATGGTTCGCCACGATTTCTCCTCAGCCCTTGGCCATATCACGACCGCAAAGTTCTGGCACTGCGTTCAGGAGAATACTATACATATGACTCAGACCGATTCCGGCTGGGCAAAGTTTGCCTGGGGCAAGATCTACGGTCAGTGGATCTGCGGAGCGGCTATCGGCGCCTATGACACGGAAAAATTCCACCCGGATACCATGCTTAAGGCGATCTTAAGGATCCATCCCACCACCTTCTGCGCCCCGGCCACCATATACAGGGTGCTCATCAAAGAGGATCTTTCCGAATATGACCTGAGCTTTATAAAGCACGCCACCGTTGCGGGCGAGCCGCTTAATCCCGAGGTTTTTAATCAGATAGAAAAACAGACCGGCCTGCGGATCTACGAGGGCTTCGGCCAAAGCGAATCCTCCGTGCTGCTTGCCAACTTCCCCTGGATGGAGATCCGCCCCGGTTCAATGGGCAAGCCCGCGCCTATTTTCGACATCGACCTGCTGGATGAAAACGGCAACCCCTGCGAGGACGGCATCGTTGGCATGATAAGCGTCAAGGGTGTGGACAAAAAGCACCCTGTGGGTCTTTTCCGGGATTACTGGAAGGACGACGAGGCCATGGCAAAGAGCTTTACTTACGGCAATTACGGCACAGGCGATATGGCCTGGCGCGACGCGGACGGCTATTATTGGTTTGAGGGCAGGAACGACGACGTTATAAAGTGCTCCGGCTACCGCATAGGCCCCTTTGAGGTTGAAAGCGCCCTTATGGAGCATCCCTCTGTGCTGGAGTGCGCCGTTACGGCGGTGCCCGATCCCATCAGGGGTGAAATAGTCAAGGCGACCATAGTCCTCGCAAGGGGCTATGAACCCGGTGACGAGCTCATCAAGGAGCTGCAAAATCACGTCACGCGCACCACCGCGCCCTACAAATATCCCCGTATGATCGAGTTTGTTCCCGAGCTTCCAAAAACGATCAGCGGCAAGATCATGCGCACGGTTATCCGCGCCAACGATATGAAAAAGTATAACAACGGCACCACCGTTTAATATTAGGAGGAATTTCAAATGGCAATTTTAAGACCTTTCAAGGCGATCCGTCCCATCCCCGAAAAGGCGAAGGATGTGGCTGCTCTGCCGTACGACGTCATGAACAGCGAAGAGGCAAGGGAAATGGTAAAGGGCAAGCCCTATTCATTCCTGCACGTTGACAAGGCGGAGGTCGATCTGCCGGAGGGCATAGATATCTATACCGAGCAGGTTTACCTCAAGGCAAGGGAAAACCTCAACAAACTTGTGGAGGATAAGGTTTGCAAAGAGGATGAGAAGCCCTGTATCTACATCTACCGTCAGATAATGAACGGCAGGAGCCAGACCGGTCTTGTGGGCTGCACTTCCATCGACGATTATATGAACAACATCATCAAAAAGCATGAGCTGACCCGCGCGGACAAAGAGGCGGACAGGATCAATCATGTTGATTACTGCGATGCCAATACAGGCCCCATTTTCCTCACCTACCGTGAGCGTGACGATATTACAAGCGTTGTTGAGGGCTGGAAGTCCTCGCATGAACCCGTTTACGACTTTGTGACCGAGGACGGCATAGCAAATACCGTCTGGGTGATAGACGACGCTGCTGTTGTGGCGGAGCTTACAAAGAAGTTTGCCGATGTGGACTATCTTTACATAGCGGACGGCCATCACCGCGCAGCCTCCGCCGTCAGGGTGGGCTGCAAGCGCCGCGAGGCAAAGCCGGATTACACAGGCGAAGAGGAATTCAACTTCTTCCTTGCCGTGCTGTTCCCCCGGAACGAGCTGGAGATAATGGACTACAACCGCGTTGTCAAGGATCTCAACGGCCTGACCACGGAGCAGTTCATCGAGAAGATCGGCGAAAAATTCCTGGTGGAGCAGGCTCCCGCTTCCCCCTTCAAGCCCGAGGCAAAGCACACCTACGGTATGTATCTTGAGGGCAAGTGGTATAAGCTCACCGCTAAGGACGGCACCTTTGACGCTAACGATCCCGTTGCCCGTCTGGACGTTTCCATACTTCAAAACAACCTTATCGCTCCCATACTGGGTATCGGCGATCCCCGCACAGACAAGAGGATCGATTTCGTAGGCGGTATCAGAGGCCTGGGCGAGCTTGAGCGCAGAGCGAACTCCGATATGAAGCTGGCTTTCTCCATGTACCCCACGACCCTTGACGACCTTATGGATATCGCTGACGCGGGCAAGATCATGCCTCCGAAATCCACCTGGTTTGAGCCCAAGCTCCTCAGCGGCTTGTTCATCCACAAGTTGTCATAATCAAAAAATGCTATAATGTAATAACGATCTCACTCCGAACATAAATTGTATTCGGGGTGAGATTTTTGGTTATAAAAATAAAAAAATTGCAGATATTTCTCGCGGTGACAGTCCTTCTTGCCGTGTCTATGGTGATCGGGATAAGTACGGATGCCATCACCGTAAACAGCGAGCAGAAGGACGTTACCCTTTTGCCAATACTGATGTATCACCAGATAACCCGGGAAAAAAACAGAGTAAACAAGTTCACGGTAACGGAAACGGAGCTTGAAGAGGATCTTAAGTATATTGTGGGCAGGGGCTATACCACCGTCACGGTGGAGGATCTGATAGATTTCAGGAAAAGCGGCAAAAAGCTGCCGGCAAAACCCTTAATGATAAGCTTTGACGACGGGTATGAGACGGTTTACGACATCCTGCTGCCTCTGCTCAAAAAATATGAGCTCAAGGCCGTGGCGGCGGTGATCGGTTCGGCTGTGGATAAGTTTTCGCAGGTGGAGGATCACCATATCAGATATTCCCATCTCAACTGGGAAAAGGTGGAACTGCTGGTAAAGAGCGGATATGTGGAAATACAGAACCACACTTACGATATGCACAAAAACACCGGTTGCAGGAAGGGCGTGCGCAGGGAGAAAAACGAGAACTGCGAGCAGTACAGGGAGGCGCTGAAAACGGATCTGATGCGTTTTCAGGACGAGATGGAGGAACACACCGGTTACAGACCCAAGGCGGTGGTCTATCCCTTTGGAGAATATTCAAAGGAGACCCCGGTTATCCTCAAAGAACTGGGCTTTGAGGCGGCCTTGATATGCGAGGAAAAAATCAACCGGCTGGATATAAACAACGCCGATGAGTGGATATTCCGATTGGGGCGTTTCAACCGCCCCGGGGGAATGGACACCCAAGAATTCTTCAAAAAAATCGAAGCAAATTGACCAATAATTTGAATATTTATAATATTTTAAAAATAATGCACAAAAATACCGCGGCAAAATGTACTTTACAAGTCGCGGTTTATTTGATATCATACTAAGTGGACAAGTTTATACGTTAATAAACCAAAATAATGTGTAAATTTTACAACGCAATAGATTTTCAGGAGGTTTTTTTATGAAAGGCAAAAACAGAGTGGTGAGTCTTATCCTCGCCGCCGCAATGATCATTGGCATTATGCCTTGGTCAGCCATATCCTTTGCCCAGGGTGAGCCCGGCGTGCAGACACAGGCGGCTGAGATCACTCCGCTGCGCAGGCCTAAACCTGAGGTCAGTCTTTATGCCGACCCGGTGACGAGGGTCGCCCATGCGCAGTATTCCACCAGCAGCGGAAGCACCATAGTCGCGGCAACTCCTTCGGGCATACCGGAGCTGAACGCCGAATACGCGACCCAGGCATACGCAGGGGAGACTCCTTCCTCAACAAAGATCGTTTTGACGATCAATCCCTTTGCGCAGGAGTATGCGGCGTACAATCCCCGTTTGCTCACAGACCCCATTATCAGCTGCGAAAACAATACCACGGTCACCTTCAGCTCCCCGACATTTTCAAACAATACCTACACCTGGACCATTGAAAGCGGAACGGCCAATGCCGGCACCTGCCTTAAGTTCAAGGTGTCGTGCTACTTTAAGTGGGACAACCCGTACACCTATACCGAGGTGACTGATCTCTATGAGATATTTGCTTACTCATACGTTGAGAACATCTGCTTCCCGGCAGGTGCTCACGTCTACACCACGGACGGCAAGAGCAATTCCGGCTCGGACACCCTTGCGGACGTTCATTACGTTTCCCGTATTCTGGGTAAGAACACTTACGGCGTCGTTTCCTCCAGCGGCAGCGGTGATTACGGACGGGGATATTATGATTTTGCCGCAATGAGTTTTACCGAAACCGCGGCGGATCCCATGTGCTCCGCTCTGTACTGGGGTCCTAAGAGGACACACGATGACGGCGCGACTTATATCAACGGTTCCACAGAGCCCGGCTCGGATCGCTCAAAGGCAACGGTGTATCTTGACCCCAGTGTTGATAACCTTTCCACCCTTAACCTCAGGATGAATTTCTTCCAGCCGGTCAATCTGAGAGACGGCTCCAACAACTCCGGCACTCAGTATTACAAGGGCATATTCGTAAAAAGCGGTGATGTTTCCTATAACAAGGACACCACCAGCGACTCCGCCGCAGCCACGGCTCTGGGTACCAGAAGCGTAAAGGTCAGCCCGGCGGACAGCGGGATCGCCACAATGACAGGTAAGGGCGCCACTGTTACCGAGACCCTTGCCGGCAGCGCCACCTCCGGAACATATACCCTTATTCCTTACTTCTTTACCAAAAATACAAAGACGGGTATGTTTACCTCATCAAAGAACAACCACACCCGCATAGCTACCACCCTTGAGATCGTTTCGGTTGACAAGGGAAGTCTGCGTACCGCCGTGAATACTGCCACCGCGTCAAAAACGGCCAATGGCGCCGACGTCAGCGGCACCGATCCCACGGGAACGCAGGGCAACACCAGTTATTATCAGGCCGGTTTCGGCGGCACGGGCAGAGGCGTTCTGCCACAGAAGTGGTATTACTCAAATTCTTCCGGCTATTCGTCCTATAACATTTCCATTGATAACGCCTATACTGCCCTTGCAAATCCCAGGGCAACGGCCGCCAACGTAAACAACTACTCCGCCACCCTTTTGCAGACCTATAATTCGCTGGCGCTCAAGGCTGCCCCCACAGACCTCGCTTACTACGGCAACGATTCCGTTTACAACTCGGACTACAACAACGTTATTCAGGGCATAGGCTCCATCAACGGCTCATATTACAGCGATTCCAACCCCAATACCGCGCTTAAACCCCTGGATAACCTTATCCACTATGTGAGCAACGGCATCGCTTATCAGATCTGCTACAACGGATCAAACGTTCCCATCAACATCCTTGAGTTCTGGCCCAACGAAAAATCAAAGTACACCCAGGAATCCGCCGACGCTCTCGACGCCGCATTGGAGAACGCAAGGCAGGTCAAGGCAAGCAACTTAAACGTCCTTTATCAGCCCACGGTCGATAAGGCGGCCCGCGAGCTTCAAACAGCAATTGAGGGGCTCAAGTTTGCTCCCCTGGACACATCTGCCTCTGTGGCTCTGCTTGAAAATGCGGAAAATATGATCAACGCCCGCACACCGGTGTACAACGCAATAGTGAACGATCCTTATAATTACACCTCCATGAGCGGCACAATGTACGAAAGCGAGCTGCCCGACGGCACTCCCCTTTATACATATAAGGCTTCCTACCGCAACGCGGTCATCGGCGCCAGAAACGCCGTGCTGGCTTATGTGAACAATGCCGATCAGTTTGACGCAAACGATCAGGATGCCTTTAACGAAAAGCTCGACGTCCTTTCAAGTATTATGGAGAGCCCACAGTACGGTCCAATAGTCATCACCTACTGGAACAGAGTCCAGTCACTTGTTACAATGGATCTCAGAGATCTGCTCACAGAGGAGCATGAAGCATACATACTTTCCCTTATAAGCAGCAGCTACGGTCTCTTTAACGGCACTACTCAGCAGCAGGCGGAGCTTAACGCCCTTGCGGATGAGCTTTACTACTATCTCTACCACGAGCCGGCGGACTTTACCGCTGTTGACGAAGCAATATCCGGAGCAGTCGGCAGGGATCGTATGATAACCGCCGCCAATCCCTCAGGAGAAAGCAGAACCGAGCTCTACTACTACACCAACGCCACAAGGACGGCTTTGCAGACCCTAATAGATCAGGCGGAAACCTACCGACCCACCTTTGACGGAGACGGCAACCCAGTTTATGTTAAATATCCCGTTATAGATAAGGCGCAGGTCTTTGCTCTGGCAGACAGGATCAACAGCGCCAAGTCAAGCCTGACTATCGCAGGAGCGGATTACAGCTTTGTAAAGGCTGAGCTTGATGTTTCCGTTCCCTGTCCCGCTTCCCATTACTCCAACTGGGATGCGTACCAGACAGCGGTGACCAACGCCCGCGCGGAGCTCAACGCCTCAGGCGCAAGCGAGAGCAGCAACTGGCAGGCGACAAATACTCAGACAAAATACCTGGCCACCAATCAGGCCGGCGAGGACGGCCCGGATGCCATCGCCCTTGCCGTATATAATGCAAGGAACGCTCTGGAGCACATCAACTCAGAGGTTCAGTTCAACCTTAACTACGGCAGCAACGATGTTCTTGACACTCAGACAGGCGCGGCCGGGGATGATACGGTTACAGTACCCTCCGAGCCTTCCCGTCCCGGCTATACAATGGCAGGCTGGTACACCGAGGCTGAGTGCATGAACGAAGCTGTGCTTCCCGCACCCTTCCCGGTGGAGAATACAATTTACTACGCAAAGTGGACGCCCAACAGCTATCAGGTGACCTTTGACGGTAACGGAAGCACCGGCGGTTCAATGACTGCCCAGTCTATACTCTATGACGCGACAACCAACCTCAAAGCCAATTCCTATCAGAAGCTTGGCCACGAGTTCGCGGGCTGGGCGCTTTCACCCGATGGCAATGTGGTCTACGCAGACAGCGCGAGCTTTACAATGGACAATTTCGGCATCACCCTTTACGCCAAGTGGAACGTAAAGACATATTACATCGTTTATTACGTAGACGGCGTTGAGTATGTTCGCGTGCCGTACGCATATGGCGCCCCTGTTACTCCTTATGCCGAACCCAGCAGAGAGGGCTATGTGTTCTCCGGCTGGGCGACCCATCCGGCAACAATGCCGGCGGCGGATCTCCAGATCATGGGCAGCTTCACCGCCGACACACAGAAAGTTGAATACTATATTGACGATGAGCTTTACTTCACGGATTACGTTCAGATAGGCTCCGCCGTGCCGGAGATCGAAGAGCCTGAAAAAGAGGGCTATACCTTCTCAGGCTGGGAGGGCATCCCCGCGGTCATGCCTTCAATCCCGGTAAGGGTCGACGGATATTTTGACGTAAACACTTACAGCATCTTCTACTACGTTGACGGCAGCCTCAATTACACCGCAAGGGTAAAATATGACACAGTTATCAGACCCCATACCCCCACAAGGGAGGGCTACACCCTGTCAGCCTGGTCACCGGCTTTGCCCACCAGGATGCCTGCGCGTTCGCTCACGGTTTACGCCACCTTCTCACCCACGGTTTACAACGCGGTATTTATGTACGACAGCACCAATGTTTACACCACGGTGCCCACCGCGTACGGCGCTCAGATAGTTCTTCCTGCGGAGCCCACTCTAACAGGCTTCACCTTTAACGGCTGGGATAATCTGCCCCAGACAATGCCGGCAAGCGACGTTGTGATTACGGCAAAATGGGTTTCAACGGGCTATAAGCTTTCCTTCTATGTGAACGGAGTTGAGATACTCTCCCAGACCCTTAACGAGGGCGATGCGATCTCAGCCCCCCAGTACACGGCTCCCGAGGGCTATGTATTCTCCGGCTGGTCGCCTGCAGTGCCCGGGACAATGCCTGCAAACGACGTTTCCTTCTACGGCACAACTTCTCCCAAGTCCGTCACCCTTACTTTCTATGTTGACGGCGTACTCAGGAGCGATCTGACCATAACGGCGGATTACGGCACACCTGTAACTGCTCCCGTTGTCAGCAAGGCGAATTACACCTTCTCCGGCTGGTCGCCTGCGGTGCCCGGAACCATGCCTGCAAATGACGCTTCCTTCTACGGCACATTTACCGCCAACAAGGCGACAGTAAGCTTTGACCTCAATGGCGGAACGGGAACTGTTCCTGCGGCGGTTACAGATGTTATCGGCGCAAACGTGACCCTTCCCGCTCAGGGCACTATTTCAAAGCAGGGCTATACCTTCAAGGGCTGGGCAGCGACAGCTAACGCGACAGTACCCGTTTCCGGCTTCACCGTTCCCGCTCAGGGCGCGACCCTTTACGCGGTGTGGGAGGAAGAGGCAAACATAGAGCTTGTTGCAAAGGAAGGCTCCAGCACCTACATTGACGATGATAACGGCATCATCTTCGGCGTGGAGGCCGGTCTCTCCGAGGCTCAGCTCCTTAACAGGTTCATCGACGCCACGGGCAACGGCTACATTGAGGTGACCGCAAGCTCCAGAAGAATGGGCACCGGCACTGTTATAACTCTCTGCGATTCCAATGGCAATGAGCTCAAGAGCTACTATCTTGTGGTCTTTGGCGATGTGGACGGCAACGGTCTTATCAACTCCTCCGATATCGTGGCGGCTAACGAGGGCCTTACAAACGGCTTCGATCAGGATTGCTACAAGGCTGCTGCAAACGTATCCATAACACGCAGAAACGACAGATTTAACGCCAATGATGTGGCGGAGCTGCTTAATATGATGCAGAATACAGGTGTTGATCAGGTAGATATCGCCGACACCCTTGCATATTACGCAGGTCTTTAAGGTCTGCTCGATCAAAAACGCATAAAAATCGATCATCCTCAGGTCAGGAAAACCCCGGCTCTGAGGATGATTCTTTTACTCTTATATTAAGTTGCTTTAACAATAAAATGATGATTCCTTCATCTGATCCACCGCTTTTCGCAGCTCAGGGTCGCTGCCGCCGCTTTTTTCCAGGGCGTCAATGGCCGTTGAAAGCCTTTCCGTCTGCCGGCTCAGGTAGAGCCTTGCCTCGCCCTTGAGGCATTCCGTGAGCTTGCCGGTGTAGTAGAAGGAGGCGGGGTGTTCCGTGACCCTGCCTGTGTATTCGGCGCACAGGGCTATGTAGAGCCTGCCGCTGTCCTCGCAGACGTCCTCCCGGAGGATCTCAAAGCCGTTTGAGCACAAAAATCTGCGCACGTCCTCACCATGGGTCATTGGCTGGATTATGAACCTTTTTGCCGGGTCCCTTATCCACTCCGTGCGCTCCAGAAGCTCAACTATAAGTGTGCCGCCCATACCGGCAAAGATGAAGTCATCCCCGTCCTCCGGGGCAAGTCCATCCAGCCCGTCGGAAAGGCGGGTCTGTATTTTGTCCTCCAGATGATGGAGGGCTATATTTTTTTGCGCGTTTCTCAACGGCCCGGGCACTACGTCCGCCGCAACGGCTCGAGCGCAGATGCCATTCTCCACCAAGTAGATAGGCAAATAGGCGTGATCGGTGCCTATATCGACAACGCTCACGCCTTTGCGAACCATTTTTGAAACCATTTCAAGCCTTTTGCGCAACATTATTTCTCAGCGAAATACTTGTTGATCTCCGCAACAAGGGCGTCCGGGTCAACTCCGTGCACCATGCAGGCCTGGCCGAGGGATTCGCCCCTTGCGGAGGGGCAGCCCAGGCAGTGCATTCCCATAGACAGGAAGAACTGCGCTGTGCCTCTGTCTTCATCAAGGATATCGCCGATCAAAGTATCTTTTGTAACTGTCATGATAATTTCTCCATTCTTTTTTTATTTGCAGCGTGCAACGGTGATGGTCACCGTCACGCCGTCCAGCTCAAATTCTTTTGTCATATCTCCGCAAAGCTCGCCGTTGAGTATGAGCTCATCGGCAAGGAGCTCGGCGGCAATGTGCTCTTTGTTATCCTCAAGAGCGGAGGAAACAAACTCGTTATCCGTGCAGATGGCCAGCCTGATGTGCTCTTCAACCTGGTAATCGGCCTCCTTGCGGAGCTGCTGGCACTGACGCACCACATCCCTGACCACGCCGTCGCGGCGAAGGTCATCTGTGATAACGATATCAAGCGCCACTGTGGCTTCGGCTTCGCACTCCGCGCTGACTATGCCCGGCTTTGTCTTTTGCTGCATGACGAACATATTCGGCGCAAAGGTTTCATCCCAGCCTTCGAGCTTTATCTCGCCGCCGGCGTCAATGTCTGCAACAAGCTTTGCCATTGCTTCGGGGGAGAGAGCCTCAAGGGTCTGCTTGAATTTATTTACGTTCTGCTTTAGCACGGCGCCTGCCGCCTTGAAGTTTACGGTGACGTAGCGATCCTCAAGGACGTTGAAATCGGAAATGTATTCCACAGCCCTGATATTGAGCTCGTCAAGAATATTCTTTTCAAATACCTTTATCTTATCCCCGGTTTCCTCCGCGCAGCAGACAAAGAGCTTCGCGAGGGGCTGACGAACCTTGAGCTGCTGCTCGTTGCGCAGACGCATGGCTGTTGCGATAATGTCTCGGGCAAGGGTGGTCTGCTCAATTATTCCGTCATCCTCAAAGCCTTCCAGTACCTGCGGCCAATCGCTGAGGTGGACTGAAAGCTCGGCGGAGGACATTACCTTGCGTGTGAGGTTTTGCCAGATAGTCTCCGTCATAAAGGGGATGATGGGGGACATGATCTTAACGCAGGTGTTAAGGGCGAAAAACAGGGTGTAGTAAGCCACCATCTTGTCCGCCTCGTCCTCTGTCTTCCAGAAACGGCGGCGGTTGGTGCGGATGTACCAGTTGGAGATATCATCAACAAATATCTCAAATTCACGTACAAGAGCATAGGCTTTGTAGTTGTCCATGCACTCCGTTGCCTTTTTGATAAACTCATTGGTGCGGATTATCATCCAGCGATCCGTGGGGGTAAGCTGGGTTTTGTCCGGCTTATAATTCTCAAGCACCGGCTTGTCAAGGGAGGCATAGGTGTCAAAGAAGGTGTATATGTTCTGGAAGGCGAGGAGCTTGCGGCGAGCCTCGTCGCCCAGAGAGTAACCGAAACGCACGTCGTTGGTAAGGGGAGCGGAAGCGTAAAGGTAACGGATAGTGTCTGCGCCTATCTTCTCCGCAGCCTCGTCGAATTTTATCATAAAGCCGGTTTTTGAGAACTTTGAACCATCCTCCGCGATAACGGAGCTGTGTGAAAGCACACGCTCATAGGGCGCTCTGTCCTCAAGCACAACGCTCATAAACAGCATGGAGTAGAACCAGAGACGAACCTGCTCACGCATTTCCGTCACCCATTCCGCCGGGTAGTTTTTGCGCCATTTTTCTTTATCCTCAAAGTAACCCAGTGTGGAGAAGGGCACTATGCCGGCGTCCAGCCAAACGTCGCCGATCTCGTTGATGCGGGATACCTTTGCGCCGCACTTGGGGCAGTTGATCTGAACCTTGTCTATCCACGGCCTGTGGAGCTCGGGCAGCTCGTCCACGCCCTCGCCGCCGTGAGCCTTAAGATCCTCTTTTGAACCGATAACGGTGAGCTCACCGCACTCGGGACAGGGATAGAAGGGCAGGGGCATACCGTAATAACGCTTGCGGGAGATGTTCCAGTCGCCCATGTTGTTGAGCCAGTCCACCATGCGCTTGCCGTTGGATTCAGGTTCCCAGTTTACACTCTGAGCCGCCTTAATAAGGCGGGGCTTGAGCTCCTCCGTGGCAATGTACCAGGCAGGCACAAGGCGGAAGATGACCTCGGTCTTACATCTCCAGCAAACGGGATAGCTGTGCTCGTGGGGTTCGACTTTATATAATTTGTCGGCTTTCTTAAGCTCCTCAAAGACTTCGTCGGCGATGGTGTGGCTGTCTTTGCCGGTCATAAAGCCGAAGCCTTTAAGGAAGATACCTGTATCGTCAACGGGCATTATCTGGGGCAGACCTAAACGCATACCCAATTCAAAGTCCTCAAGGCCGCAGCCGGGAGCGATGTGGACAACGCCGGTACCCTCGGAGGCGTCAACGTCCTCCCAGGGGACTATCTTGTGCTCGATACCCTGCTGAGCCTCAAGCTCCGGGAAGCAGGTGTCGTAGTGCATACCCACAAGATCTTCGCCCTTGAGCAGGCGTATGACCTCGGCTTTGTCGTCGCCAAGGTGCTTGATAGCGTTCTTTGCGAGGATAAGGTGCTTTTCATCGCTCTTAACGGCCACCTCAACGTAGTCGATCTCAGGGTTGACAGCGAGAGCTACGTTTGAGGAGAGGGTCCAGGGGGTGGTGGTCCAGACAAGTATTTTGCAGCCGTTTTCAACGATGGGAAGCTTGAAGAAAACGGAGTTGTGTGTGATGGTTTTGTAGGAGCCGGTCATCTCGTGCTCCGAAAGGGAGGTGCCGCAGCGGGGGCACCAGGGCATGGGCTTGTATTCCTTGCGGAGCCAGCCGTTCTCGTGGCAGGTTTTAAGGAAGTGCCATATACCCTGAATGTTTTTGTCAGTGTGTGTGAAATAGGAATTTTCCCAATCCATCCACTGACCCAGACGCTTTGACTGTTCAACAATGGTGGAGGAGAATTTATTTACACGCTCAACACATTTATGTGTAAAGTTATCTATACCGTAATCCTCGATATCTCTTTTTGTTTTGAAACCCAGTTCCTTTTCAACGCCCACTTCGACCCAAAGACCCTGAGCGTCAAAACCGTTCTGATAACGGCAGTCGTAGCCCCTCATAGCCTTGTAACGGATGAAAGTATCCTTTATTGTACGGCCCCAGGCGTGGTGGATGCCCATAGGATTGTTGGCGGTTATGGGTCCGTCAAGGAAGCGGAACATGGTGTTGCCTTTGTTCTTCTCGCGGAGTTTATTGAAGCAGTCGTTTTCTTCCCAAAACTTGAGCACCTTGTGCTCTGCCTCAATAAGTCCGGTTCTGTTGTCTTCAGCCATATATAAAACAGTCCTTTCGATTTGTCCGCAGGGGAGCGGACAGTCTGAATATTAACATATTAAAAATCGCGCATTATATTATACACATAAATCCGGAAGATTTCAAGGTATAGAAAAGCTTATTTTCCCTCAAGGCAGAGCCTGATAAGGTCGTTTACGTCCGCCGTGGCAAGACATTCCACAGTATCCGAGGCTCCGTAATAGAATTTGACCTCTCCGCTGTCCTCAAGGATCATGCCGCCGGGGAATACCACGCTCTTGCGGTAGCCGTCCTCCTCCTCAAAATCCCTGTCGCAAAACAGAATGGGCTCATCATACTTGCCGAGTATTTTGCCCGGGTCTTCAAGGTCAAGGAGCATTATTCCGGCGGAGTAGGATTTTGTCCACCTGGGTTCCCAGCCGTTTTTACCTCTATCAGGGTCAAGCTCCACGGCGTGGAAGGTGGTCAGCCAGCCTTTTTCGGTTTTGACAGGGGGAGCTGCAGGGCCTATTTTGTCGTTGGCAAAGGGCACATCCTCAACTGCCATGACCAGCCTGTTGTTGCCCCAGAAACGCAGGTCGGGGGATTGAGCCATCCACATATCAAAGCGATCCCTGTGCCGCCTTGAATATACGGGCATGGGGCGCTCAAGCCGTGTATAAAGTCCGCCGATCTTTTCGGGGAAGAGAACCATATTGCGGTTGTCGGGAGCCGAGATGGAGATAAGCTCGAACTTGTCAAAATCTTCGGTCTTGAATATGCCGCCGCAGATGCCGTGGCGTGTGTCCACCGCCGCGCAGATGTAGCACACGCCGTCGATAACGGTTATCCTCGGATCGTAGACGCGGACGATCTCATCAGTATGGTACTCAAAGCAGGGCTTGGGCGCAACTGTCCATCTTATGCCGTCGTCACTGGTGGCCAGGCCGATATTCGTACCGTCCAGCCGATGCTCCTCAAAGCTGCCGTAATCATTGCGGAACATCATAACGTACTTGCCGTTATACTTGGCCACGCCTGCGTTGAAAACAAGAGCGGTGGGGTAGGGCACGTCAAAGCGTGTCAATACGGGTTTGTCCAGTTTCTTAAGAATTTCATTCATCTTTAATCCCTCCAAGGCAGATTGTAATTGATTTGTTCAACGAGAAAGTGTACTCCTCCGCGGCAAAACCGCCGGTGAGGAAGAATATATCACAGCACCGGTATTCCGATGAGGTGAAAGGCTTAACGGTGTTTTTGATCAACGGCAGCACGAATTTGATTTTATCATCGGGCTTGTTGAGTCTTACGGTCATCTTTACTCCCTCAGGAGCAAAGACGTATGTAAATTCAGCGGTCAGACCGGGATCCTCCGCCCTTTTTTCTTCAATATTGCAAAATTTTGCATTGACCGAAACCCGGACAGAAGCGTCACTTTGCGTCACTTTTATTTTTGCGCCGCCGTCAAGGCAGGTGGCGTATTTTACCCCGTCTTTTTCATATTCGCAGCGCGGGATAAGCGTACTGTGCCGGATGTTTCGCGGCAGCTGCATATTGTAAACTTCCGTTGGCTTGTAGTCGTAGACGGAACCGGCGATAACCGGACCGTATTCCCGGTGGTAAAGCATTGAAACAGCACCGCCGGAGGTGTGAGCCGCGCCGCGGGGATAGGTGTAGGTGGAGTAGTCGTAGGCGGTCACGGTGGCTGCCCACGGGCCGGCAAATATTTTGTAAGTATCAAGCTCCGGGTAATATTTATATTCAAGCCTGTCAGCATCGCAGGGCAGGGGCATACGTTTATGCTCTTTCAGCCCGGCGCACAGGGCGTCCGCCAGGGAGCAGGCGTGGCAGAAGGTGTGGTGAACACAGGGCGGCTGGCCGTTTTCTTTGTACCGGGGGCCGCCGTATAAAGCGCCGCAGGAGGTGCAGACAGAGAGTAACTCAAAGGTGCGCTCCGCTGCCTCAAAGAATACCGGGTCGGTTTTGCCCAGCTCCGTAAAGGCGCCGATACAACCGTCCGAGGTGCGGCTGCCGTAGTAAGTCCATTTGTTGTTGCGCACGCCGAAGGAATTGTCCCATCCCCCGTCAGGGAGCATAAAATCAAGGGCTTTCAAGGCGTGGCCGGAAAGTTGAGCCAAAGCGTTTGCGTCCTTAAGGATAACAACCGCGTCAACAAGACAGGGCAGGGATTCCTCAATGTCGTAACCCACATCTATGGGCGCGCAACCCTTTTCGGTTCGGAAATCGTGGGGCTGACCTTCTCCGGTTATCCAGCCGTTGGCTGTAAATTTGCCCAGGCAGTAACTCAAAAGCTCTTTTGCACGCAGGGTAAAGCCGGGAGCGTCAAAATACTTGCCGTACATGGCGTTCACCGCACAGGCGGCGCAGTAGTAATTGATGTTGGCGCGAAAACCGGTTTTGATGTTCTCATGTACCCAGCAGGCAGAGGCTTTAAAAAGCGTCTCTAATTTTTTCCTGAAGTCATCCGGCAGTTTTTTGCCGAAATTTTCAAGGGTCTTGTAAAGGTTTATGGCGGAAAAAGCGGTGATGCCTTTCCACTGGCTGCCAAAATCGTTTTGCACGGAGCCGTCCTCATGGCTCAGAAGTCTGCGGAAATCAATTAGCCTTTTTGCCCCGTCAAGGAACCGGGCGTCACCCGTGAGAGAATAGGCATACGCCAGCGGAAAAACGGCGTTGTCCGCCCTGCCGTGGATGTGACCGCAGGCCTCGCAGCGAAAGCCGCCGAAGTATTCGTCCGCCTCGTCTGTTATCTGCATTTTTAACAGGTATTCACACCAGGACAAAAGCAGTTGCTGGTATTTATCGGTTTGCATTGACTCCCGTCTCCTCAAATTCCTCCTGCAATTTTTTCCGTTGACTGCGGAACTCCGAAAGCTCCGCCATAATGGCTGCCTTTCGCTTGCCGGTGAAGTTATCAAAGAGATAAACTCCTGCCGCAAGGAAGTTGCCGAAAACTCCGCAAAGAGCGAACATAAGGTAGATGCCGCGTAGAGTTTTTGTGCTTTGGGCGAAGCCCTCCTTGGAAGCTCCGGTCTGGTAGCCGATACTTTCAAACAGGATGTTGTAAAGGTTGGTCCTTATAAAGTTGTAGAATGAACCCAAAAGGGATTGGGTGGCGCTGATAAGGCCCTCGCTGCGTATAGGCGTGCCGTACCTTTTGGTGGAGTACCATTCCATATAGTCTGTGGAGTCGCCCAAAAGCACTTTTTTCGTGGCAATGATGGCGTTGTTGGGCATACCGGCAATGCCTATCATCAAACCGATGAGGTACCGGTATTTTTTCATTTTCGTGGAGCTGTACCCAAAGGCAAAGAGGGACATTATTGAATAGAATATACCCGTGAAAGCGTAGCCGCCGGACATAACGGTGCGGGGAGAAAATTTGCTGTTTATAACAGGGGTGGCGGCAAGACCGGCATAGGAAAGGCTGCCGCTGACAGCGTCGATGACCGCTTTCATTTTAAGGTCGCCGAAGCAGTCCTCGTATATGTAGGGAAGAAGCTTGTAGGAGAGCTGCCTTATCTGCTCAAAGAAGTTGCCCATCTGTATGACCAAAAACGAGCGGCTGTGCATCATGGTGGAGAAGGTCTTTTTGTCCCAGTTGACCTTGACCTTTTCGGGTCGCTTTTCTATGCGCAGGTTTTCGTTAAGGGTGAAATACGGGGCAAACATGGTGATAAGGCCGATTATACAGAAGACCAAAGCCACAAAGAAATAGCTTTTTTGCTTGCCCGCGGGGGTCTTTGCCATACCCACCACGATCGGTATCAGCCAGCCCGGCAGCATGGAGCCGAGAGACTGGGAAAAGGTGGCGAGGGTGTAGAAGTTCTTTCTGTCATTGGCGTTTGACGTCATGCGCAGAGACATGGTGCTGAGAGCGGTGTCATAAAAAGTGTCCGAAGTGCTGTATATGAACTTTGCTATAAATGACCAGATATAGTTATAAAACGGATTTGAAGAGGGCACAAGGAACAGCAGCATTGAGGTGATCGCAAAGGGAATGGGCGCGAAAAGGAGTATAGTCTTTGTTGGGGTGCGTTTTTCTTTGCTTACCGGGGTGTCCACAATGTTGCCGACTATAGGTGATATTATAAGACCGGATATGGTGAAAACATTGCCCATAATGGTCATATAACGGTTTTTTATGCCCATGAAGTCCCGAAAAAATTTGTCGGAAAAAGTATTTACGCTGTCCTGCCCCATGGCGTTTCCGAAAACACCGCCTGCATAGCCGAACTGCTCCTTGACGGAGATGGTGGTGTTGCTGAATACCCTTTCCTTGACGTCATGAAATTTTTTCTTAAGCATTTGAGTTTCGCCTCCAATATTGAGTGTTCAGGCTGTTATCTTATCTCATTCTGTACTATTGGATAATCTCCAACGATGTGACCGTTGAGTATGGAGAGATCCAAAAGTGAAAGTCTGCCTTCTCCGGTAAAGTCGGCGGCCATATAATAGGGGGAGTTGCGGTCTCCCAGATTGTCGCCATACCTGAAATATTGCAGGAATTCGGCGTAATCTGACAAGTTTATTATGCCGTTGCCGTCAAGGTCGCCGAAAATTATAACATTGTAGGATGAACTCAGGCTGCCTTTTCTGTTGTAAATATCCACCACTGAGCCGGTGCCGACAAATCTTGAGGATGTGGATATCTCAATGGTGCCGTTTGTGACGTTGAGCAACTCTGTAAGGGCGGTAGAGGAGGTCCTTTCGTCGATGCAGTAGATTATGTGCTTCTCGGTGTCGATGGTGACGTCCGAACCCTCAGCCGCAGCTAATGAGGGAGGCAGATAGGCGAGCATCCGAATGGCGGAGTTTATGTTTTCCGCCATGATATCGACTTCGTTCTGCTCTGCGATGGTCTTTGTGCGGTCAACAGCCGCTATTGCGTTCTCAAGCCTCTGCACGCTGACAGGGGTGTATATGGTCAGATCAAGAGCGTTGGCCGCCGCGATGGCCTCGTCAACAGCTGTGTAGTTTGCGGGCAGAGTCTCAATGGCTGCCTCAACGGAACGTTTGGCATTTACCATACGGTAGACGTAATCTTGAGGGTGCAGGCTGCTGGTGTTGTCTGCCACTATTGAGGGGGTGTTCTCCTCGGCGAGGACGATATCCCGTACCTGAGCTCCCGTAAGATCAGGGTTGACAGACCAGGTAAGAGCAAGTATGCCCGCGGTGATGGGGGCTGCCATGGAGGTGCCGCTCCATGAGCCGTATTCATCGAATACGGTGTCGCTGGAGTAGTTTGCCGAGTATACGGATCTGCCGGGGGCGCAGATATCCACATTGTCTCCCACGCAGGAGGACATTGTGCTGGATACCGCCTGTTGATAACTCTTATAGCCCAAATTTTCGGCCGCGCCCACAATGACGATGCGGTCGTTTATCTTTTTTGCCATTTCAGCGGATTTGCCGGTGTTGTTATCGTTTATCGAGCAAAAATGGCCGTTATATTTGGTGTCGTAGCTTACATGGTTGTCGCTGAATCCGTTGCCGGCAGACTCGACCACTATAAAATCATACCCTTTATTCAGGAGCTGAGACATATAGGAGGCGGCGTTGGCCGCATTCCGGTTTACAGTGGACTCTGAGGGGATGGAATATGAATAGACGGTATTTCCAAGAGAAAAATTTACCACCTTTGCTCCTGCGGAAACAGTGGAGGTCAGACCCCAGTAGATCATTGAATAGGATTCAAAGTTCTGATCGCTATCCGGAAACACGTCAACGGTGTGTATGGTCTTGTCCCATAAAATGCCTGTGAGACCCTTTTGGTTGTTGGCCGTGGCTCCGATAATGGCAGTGACCGCGGACCCGTGAGCTGTGGGACGGTTGTTTTCCGCATATTCCTCAACGAGCTTTACGTCGTCGGCGGAAATATCCTCGTGGTCAAAGAAGATACCGTTGTCCACAACTCCCACGTCAATGTGATTAAAATAATCGTTATAATCCCATGCGCTGAAACATTCCGTGGCCTCAGCCCACCAGTTTCTGCCCTGGGGGTTGCTTTCGTCAAGGGAGGCGCTGCCCCATGGGTCGTCCGGCACCGCGCATTCTTTTATCTGATTTGCCTCGTCAACCATCGCTTCAAGGACTTCATCGTATTTTTCAAGTTTTTCGCAAACCGCTTCCAGTTCGTCAAAGGAGGACTCGGCTACCCGGAGCTGCCACTGATCCACAACGTTGTTGTAGCCGACGCATTTTCCGCCTACAGAGGCGGCTATCTCCGCCTTCTTTGAGTCTGAAACGCCCTCGTCGAAAAACACCACGACTACGTTGTTGACGTAGTAGAAGTTTTCGCCGTCAACAAAGTCCACATTTTTATTGTCCAACTCATAGATGAAAGCCTCCTCGCCGCTGTTGACGCTTGCCCTGACCTGAGAGGTCCTGATATTATCCGGCGTGGGATTGTTGAAGATGACCGGGAGCGGCGCGGAGAGAACGGACAAAATAAGCGCGATGTAAGCAAAGATCCGACTGAAAAAGCTCATGAATTTCACCCTTTCTGAATTTTATACTGAAAATTATCATTTTTCCGGTTTGCGGAACGGGGCGGGGAAAATATCTTTGAACAGAGGAGCGTCAAGCTGATCTCTGAGGCGGAAAATACAGTCGGTCTCCTTGGCGAAGCCCCTTACTATGTCCTCCGCAAGGGCGGCGCAGGAGGGAGCGCCGCAGGTGCCGCAATCAAGGCCGGGCAGCTTTGCGCGGATCTCTTCCATACGGTTCATCATACTCATGGCCTCTGAAATATCGTCGGACAGACGCATTATGTCGTAGCCGGTAAGAGGACGCTGCCAGTACATATCGTCCACGTTTTCGCCCTCCCCTATATGGCTGCCCGATACGGGCATACCTCTGCGGAGCTGCTGGAGCCTCGCCTTTGCGACAAAGGGGTTTTCCGCTGTGAGGGAACCGCCCACACAGCCGCCGGTACAGGCGTTGAGTTCAACAAAGTCGATGTTGTTGAGTTTTTCGTTGTCGATCTCCTCAAGGACTTTTATAACGTTCTCAATGCCGTCCGCCGCAAGGTAGCTGTCCCTGAGCAGAGCCGCGGATTCGCCGCCGCTGGTGGCCCAGCTGATGCCTATGAGCCCGGCGGATTTAAGGCTTTCCGGAGATTCATTCTTGAGCGCCTTGATGTTTTTTAACAGAGCAGGATATATATCCTTTATGGCTATGGCGCCGCTTATATATGATTTTTCAAGGCAGATGGGCTGCTTTATGGCTGTTATTTTTGCGGGGCAGGGGGTTATGAAAAACACGCCGATATCCTCGTCCGCAAGCCCGGTCACTTTCCTCGCCCTTTCACGGGCAAGGCGTCCTGTTTCCTCCATGGGGGAGTTGAGGGGTATGACGTGGGGTATGAGCTGGGGAAAAGCAACGCGGATAAGCCTGCACACCGCCGGGCAGGCCGAGGAAATAACGGGGCGCACAGCCTTGTCCGACGCCATGAATTCACGGGTGAGCTCGGACACCCTTTCGGCGCCGCCCGCAACCTCGAACACATCGTCAAAGCCGCAGCGCTTGAGGGCGGTGAGGATGTAGTCGGTGTCCTCAATGTTGCTGAACTGGCCGTAAAGGGTGGGGGCAGGCACAGCAACGTTGTATTTGAACTCCGACAGCCGTGAAAGGTCATCGCGCTCCGAGTATTTGGCGTGATGCTGGCAGACGCGGATACATTCGCCGCAGTCGGTGCAGCGTCCGGATAAAATATGCGCCTTGCCGTTACGCACGCGGATAGCTCCGGTGGGGCAGCGTTTTATACAAGTGGTACAGCCTGTGCATTTTTCTTCGTCAAGGCGTACCGAGTGAAAGAAAGAAGACATATGTTGATCGGAGCGAAAAATTCGCTTACTCCTTAAAAATTTTTGTTATTGTTTGGGCAGGAATTTGAGCTTTATGGTAGTGCCCTCGCCCACAACGGAATCTATCTCCATCCCGTCGGAATATTTCTTGATGTTGGGCAGACCCATTCCGGCGCCAAAGCCAAGGGCGCGGACGTTGTCCGGGGCGGTGGAATAGCCCTCCTTCATTGCCATGCCGATATCGGGAATGCCGGGGCCTTTGTCCGCGAGAACAACTGTTATGCCGTCCTCGGAAAGGTCAGCGGTGATCTCGCCGCCGTTGGCGTGGATGACCATATTGATCTCTCCCTCATAGACAGCGATGGCTACATTGCGCACGGTTTCAGGGGGGAAACCGAGTTTTTTCAGGGTCTTTTTTATATCGCCGGAGGCTTCACCCGCCCGGGTGAAATCCTCACCGTCAACTTCGTACTTGAGTTTTATTCCCATCAGGCGAGTTTTCCTCCCCTCAATCCGCCGGAGTACAGAGCTCCGCAGGCGGAAAACATTGATTTGTCTGTGCGCAGAACGACGATATCCTTTGCCATGGCAAGGGAGAGGATGTCCTCATCGGGCTTTTTGCCGCGGACAAAAATAACGCATTTGATATCCATCATCTCCGCGGTGCGCACAACCTGGGGATTGACAAGGCCTGTCAGCAGGCAGGCCTGCTCTTTTACAAAGGCCAGCACGTCGCTCATCATATCGCTGCCGCAGGCGGTAAAGATGTCAACGGCTTCGGTGTCGCCGCAGAGGACTTCGGCTTCAAGTAATTTTACAGCTTCGGTAACTTTCATGGTCAAGACTATCCTTTCAGTTAAAAACGTAAATTCCCTCATTATATTTATATATATTAAATATACACGAACCGGGCAAAAATAGCAATATGTTTTTTCAGGAAAACAGGCTGTTTTTGCAGAGATATTGTCATAAAACAGGTATTAAAGCAGGAAAAATCGGTTGCAATGCCCCGGCAAAAATGATATTATACAAGAGCTTTTATTTCTGGTTATAAAAAAGGAGGCGGCGCAGTGGTATTTTCGAGCCTTATGTTCCTGTTCTGTTTTTTGCCGGCGGTCATTCTGCTCTACTTCGCCGTGCCCTGTAAATTTAAAAATATGGTTCTGTTCATTTCAAGCCTGATCTTTTACGCCTGGGGTGAGCCGGTATATGTTGTGCTCATGCTGTTTTCCACTGCGGTGGATTACACCCACGGCAGGCTGGTGGACAAATACAAACGATCCGGGGAGGACAAAAAAGCCCGGGGAGCGGTGATATCCTCGGTGATCATAAACCTTGCCCTCCTGTGCTTTTTCAAGTACGCGGATTTTGCCGTCAGCACGGTGAACGGCATCTTCGGCGCTTCCATACCCGCCCTTGATCTGCCCCTGCCCATAGGAATTTCCTTCTACACGTTCCAGACCATGTCCTACACCATAGACGTTTACAGGGGGCAGGCAAAGGTACAAAAGAACATTGTGTCCTTCGGCGCTTACGTCTCGCTTTTTCCACAGCTGATCGCGGGTCCCATAGTGCGGTATCAGACCGTGGCGGAGGCTCTGAACAGCAGAAAAACCACGGCGGACAAATTTTCCGAAGGGGTCGTGAGGTTTGTTACGGGCCTGGGTAAAAAGGTGCTTATAGCGAACAATATCGGGCTTGTCTGGGACAGTGTTTCGGCCTCTGATTTTTCGAGCCTTACGGTGCTTGAAGCGTGGCTGGGCATCCTTGCCTTCACTTTCCAGCTCTATTTCGATTTTTCCGGTTATTCCGACATGGCGATAGGCCTTGGCAAGATCTTCGGCTTTGAGTTCCCGGAGAATTTCCGTCACCCCTATATGTCGCGCAGCGTTACCGAATTCTGGAGACGGTGGCACATCTCTCTGGGCGTATGGTTCCGGGAGTATTTGTACATCCCCCTCGGGGGCAACAGATGCTCAAAGGCAAAGTGGCTGCGCAACATTGCCATAGTGTGGCTCCTTACGGGACTTTGGCACGGCGCCGGCTGGAACTTCATTATCTGGGGCGCATGGTTCGGCCTGCTGCTGATGATAGAAAAACTGTTCCTGCTCAAATATCTTCAAAAGCTCCCGGCGGCAGTGGGCAGGGCATACACCTTTTTGCTGGTCGTGTTTTCGTGGGTGCTGTTCTCCATTGATAAAATGCCGGATGCGTTCAAATTCTTCGGCGCGATGTTCGGGTCAAACCATTGCGGCTTTGCCAACAGTGACGCCGTCTATATGCTCCTTACAAACGCCGTTCTGTTTGCCGTGGCTGTTCTGGGCGCCACGGAGCTGCCCCTTAACATTTCAAAGAAGCTGCTGGGCAAGCTCTCGGCAAAGCCTGTTGTCTCGGAAACAGTCAAGGCGCTGTTCATCGCCGTTGTAACGCTGCTTTCAGTGGCGTATCTGGTGGACTCGTCTTTTAACCCGTTCCTGTATTTCAGATTTTAACAAGGAGGAGGCTTAAGCATGAAAAAACGGTTTTCTTTTTCCCCTGCAATACTTTCTCCCCTTGTGTTTCTGCTGATAATTTTTTCGTTTAGTCTGTGCTCTTTTCTGACGGCTGACCGTGAATTTTCGGAGAGCGAGAACAGGTATCTTGAGCAGCTGCCGAAGTTTTCCCTCAAAGCCCTGTTCGCCTCGGAGTTTACCGAAAGCTTTGAAAAATACGTGGTGGATCAGTTCCCGGCCAGGGATCTGTTCGTGGGGGTCAAGGCGCAGAGTGAATTCATAATGGGCAAAAGGGATACAAATGGCATATTTTTCGGTAAGGACGGCTACCTCATAAACAGGTACGACAAAACCACGGTGGATATGAACAAATTCCGCAGCAACCTGAAATATATCTCCATTTTTGCCGAAAACAGCAGGGCTGTACGGGGCGTGAACTTTTATACCATGCTGGTGCCCTCGGCACAGGCGATACACACCGACAAGCTGCCGAAGTTTGCCCCCGGGCTTGATCAGACAGCCGAATTTGACTCAGTGCGCAGCTCCGCGGGGCAGGGCTATGTGGACGTTTCCGCTGTGTTCGCGGCAAACAGAGACAAGCTTTTATACTACAAAACAGACCACCATTGGACCACATACGGCGCCTTTCTCGCCTACCGGGAGTTCTGCAAGACCGCCGGGATAACAGCGCCGGAAAAAAGCGATTTTACCGTCAAAACCGTAAGCGAAGATTTTTACGGTACGGCGTACTCAAAGGCAAGGCTCATATCCACAAAGCCGGATAAGATCGAAATATACGTGCCCAAAAAACCGCTCGCTGTCAGGACGGAGCCGGACGGCAAGGAGAGCAGGGAAGGGCTTTACTTTGACGAGTATCTCAGCAAAAGGGATAAATACTCATATTTCCTCGGGGGCAACAATCCCCTTGTAACTGTCACTTCAAACGCCGGCACGGGGAGAAAGCTGCTCATCATCCGCGACAGCTACGCCCACTGTTTCGCGCCCTTTGCGGCAAACGATTTTGACAAGGTATTTTTGATAGACCTGAGGTATTATAACGGCAGTGTATCAAAGTTTATCCGTGAAAACGCCGTTACAGACGTGCTGGTGCTCTACGGAATGGAGAGCCTGCAAAGCGAGACTTCAATAGTCAAGCTGATAAAATGATCGCGCAAAAAAGGGCGCACCGTTTCTGAAAAATCGGTGCGCCCTTTTTGTCTGTAAATTCAGAATAAATATTTTTTGGCCGCGTTAAAGGCGAAGCAACAGAGATTAAAAGCTGCCGGAAGTTTTTTGATCTTTTCATCCCGGGTCTGGATCTCCCAGACCTGCTTTACACTTTTTAACTTGTTGCCTGCCAGTGAGTCCGGGTTGCCCACCCGGTAGTCCGCCAGAGCCTCATTGATGCCGTAAGCCTTTACACCGCCCCGGAGGAGCTTTAGCCATGTTGCGTAATCCTGACCGCCGCGCCGCAAGGGCATCCTGAAATCACCGAGGACAGTCCTGTCCACCAAAACGGTGGAGGTGGCTATCATTGTGTTCTTGAGAAGGAATTTGTAGTCTATTTCTTCCCGAACTTCTCTTTTGGACTTGACAATATTCCCTTCGCGGTCGATCATCTGAATGGCGGTAAAGGAAAAACAGCCGCTTTTTGACTTGAGCAGATCTATCTGCTTTTCCGTCTTTTCCGGGTGCCAGAGATCGTCCGCGTCAAGAAAGGCGGCGTACTGACCCCTTGCAAGCTCCAACGCCTTGTCCCTTGCCGCGCCCGCGCCCATGTTGGAGGGCTGGCGGAAAAAAACTATCTCCGGATGCTCGCGGGCGTACGCTTCGATCACCTCCGCGCCGGCGTCCTTTGAGCAGTCGTCCACAAGGACGATCTCTATGTTTTTATAAGTCTGGTCAAAAACTGACTCAAGGGTCTTTCCTATCACTTCGCCGGAGTTGTAAACCGGAATAATGACGGAAACAAGCCCGGTTTCAA
>CAMOTT010000006.1 GCA_946626015.1 uncultured Clostridia bacterium
GAACCTTTTGCAGGGGTTGAGATGCATAAGCTCCACCAGCCGGGGCAGGTCGATGATACCCGTCTTTACCAGCCCTGTGTAGAGCAGTGGGAAAGCCGTTTCGATGCCCACTATGCCCATCAGGCTCTTTTCAAGCCCCCGGCTTTTCTCCTCCCGGGAATGTGGGGCGTGGTCGGTGGCTATCATATCTATCGTGCCGTCCTTGAGGCCCTCTATGAGCGCCTCTCTGTCAACGGGGCTTCTCAGGGGGGGATTCATTTTGAACCTGCCGTCCTCCCGCAAACAGGTGTCGTCCAGCAGCAGGTAGTGGGGCGCCGTCTCGCAGGTGACGTCCACTCCCCTTTTCTTTGCCCGGCGGATAAGCTCCACGCTCTCCTTGCAGGAGATGTGGCAGACGTGGTATTTGCAGCCGGTCTCCTCCGCCAGTTCAATATCTCTTTTTATCTGACCCCATTCCGACTCGCCGCAAATGCCCCTGTGCCCGTGCTGTTTTGCGTAATCCCCGAGGTTTATATATCCGCCGTTGAGCAGGGAATTATCCTCGCAGTGGGCGGCAATGATCCTGCCCAGTTTTTTCGCCTTTTCCATGGCGGCTCTCATAAGCTCCCTGTTCTGCACCCCTCTGCCGTCGTCCGAGAAGGCTATGACCTTTGGAGCCAGCTCCTCCATATCCGAGAGCTGTTCCCCTTTTTCGCCCTTTGAGATGGTGCCGTAGGGCAGGACTCTTATGCAGGCGTCCTTTTTGATGGCCTCCAGCTGAGGCTCCAAATTAACTATGCTGTCCGGCGCCGGATCAAGGTTGGGCATGGAGCACACCGCGGTGTATCCGCCCCGGGCGGCGGCTCTCGTGCCGGTTAGTATAGTCTCCTTGTACAAAAAACCCGGCTCCCGCAAATGCACGTGCACATCAACGAGACCGGGAATAATAATGCAGTTTTCAGCAAAAAAATCAAGATCCTGAATATCCGGCAATACGGAAACACTTCCGTCGGCTGAGAAAAAGTCCCCGTCCTTATACAGTTTAGCGTTTTTTAAAGTGATCGCCATAATAAACCTCCGAATAAACAAAAAGACCCTGCCCACTGACAAGATCCCTCTTAAAAGCGCACAACGCGTCAATTTTCACATATGAAAAAATAATGCAACTGTACAACGGGTATAAACACCCCTGATAAAAGATCTTGTCAGCATCTCTGTACCGACTTAAAAACCTTACGGGTATATTAGCACAAAATCGTCCTTCTGTCAACCGAAAATGCGATTATAAAAGTAATATTCGGATTTTTTTAAATAAGCAACAAAACAAGGGTTATTTCCTTTTGTAATATATAGTAAAATCGACATATGAAGATTTTGCCGCCCCGGGCTTAAGCTTTGCGCGGATAAGGAAAATCCCCTGCGGACAAAACTGTTCGCGGGGGATTTTGCTATGTTTCAAATAAAACTCAGCCGCCCAATCCGGGGAAGAGAAACCTTATAAACAAATTTACAAGCCAGAAAAGCGGGCGAAATCTCCAGGAGATGATCGTGTTGACAAACTCGGGGAGAGTGGGAAGAGCCTGCGATGAGTTGGCCGCAAATGCCGGTACGGTAAAGATCGACGCAAGAACCACTACGCAGAGCAGCAGAGCTATGGCAGTCTTTATCCTCTTCTTCATAATTATCCTCCTTTTTAATTTATTATATCAAATTGACCGCCGGTAAAACGAAGCGAGCCAATCAAATATACCTTATTTTTTTCCTTCGTTTTCGATTATCCAATCCACCATATCGCAAAGTGACTGTTTGGCCGGCATGGGATCGTAGCCCAGCTCTCTCTTAGCCCTCTCACAACTGAAATTGCAGTTGCTCAAAAGCTTGCGGATAGAGTACCGGGTGAACAACGGAGTTTTGTGTGACAGCTTGTAATATTTCTCCGTGATGGGCGCTACTGCCTCCGCAAAGCCCTCGTGCAGCACAAGCTTGGGGTCTCGGCGGCCGGTTTTCTCGCTGAGTATGTGTATCAGCTCCCCGGTGGTCACGACCTCGCCGGTAAGTATATAGCAGGCGCCGTTCCTGCCTTTGAGCGCGGCGGAATACATACCCCTTGCCACGTCCCTTACGTCCACAAAATTATACGCGCCGAAGTCCATTGTCACAGGGAAGGCTCCCTTCAAGAACATCCTGACCATCTCACCTGCGCTGGACACTTTGAAATCATAGGGCCCGATGCAGGCGCCGGGATGGGTCACCACAACCTCAAACTCCTCCGTGCCGCTGTCCAGCACATACTGGGTGGCTATGGCCTTGGTCTTGGCGTAGTCGCCCTCCAGCTCGTCCGGGTCAAAGCGCTCTATTTCCTCCATGACCTGACCGCCGGGCAGTGGCGGAAAAGCATCCACCGAGGAGGCGTAAACCAGCCTGCGCACGCCGCATTTTTTGCAGGCGGCCACAACGTTCTTTGTACCCTCCACGTTGACCTTATAGATCAAATCCTCATCCGAGGCGTTGATGTCGATCATCCCTGCCAGATGGTACACCACGTCCGCTCCCTCAAAGGCTTTTTCCAGAGATGGCAGATCGGTGACATCTCCGTAGGCCTTCTCGCAGTCGATTCCGTCAAATATGGGCGAATCTTTTCTGATAAGTATTCTTATTTTTTCCCCGTTCTTTTCCAGCTCCTTAAGCAGAGCGTAGCCTATATGACCTGTGGCTCCGGTAATTACGCAAAGTTTCTTTTCCATAAATATACTATCCTTAATTTATATCCGCGCGCAGCCTGAATCTCTGGCCGCCTGAGCAACAGCCGCCGCAACGGTTTTGCCCACCCTTTCGTCAAAGGCCTTGGGCAGGATGTACTGAGCCGAAAGCTCCTCCTCCGACACCAGGGACGCTATCGCACGGGCTGCGGCTATCTTCATTTCTTCGTTTATGTCGCTTGCTCTCACATCCAAAGCTCCCCTGAATATCCCCGGGAAGGCAAGTACGTTGTTTATCTGATTGGGAAAATCGCTCCTGCCGGTGCCCACCACCGCGGCGCCTGCCTCAAGGGCAAGGTCGGGCATGATCTCCGGCGTGGGGTTTGCCATGGGCATAACTATCGCGTCCTTCGCCATGGAGCGAACCATATCCTGAGTAACTATGCCGGGAGCCGATACGCCCACAAAAATGTCCGCGCCGTTCATGGCGTCCGCCAGGGTGCCCCTCTTACGGTTTTTGTTGGTGAAACCGGCTATCTCCTGCTTGGCCGGGGTTAGGTCGTCCCCGTCGCAGATTATGCCCTTGCGGTCGCACATCAGGATATCCTTGACGCCTAACTTCGTGAACAGCTTCGCTATAGCCACGCCTGCTGCGCCCGAGCCGCTGAACGCCACCGTGCAGTCGCTGAGCTTTTTGCCCACTACCTTAAGGGCGTTTATCACAGCCGCCGCGCAGACCACGGCAGTACCGTGCTGATCGTCGTGGAAAATGGGGATATCGCAGCGTTCCTTAAGCTTTTTTTCGATCTCAAAGCAGCGGGGAGCCGATATGTCCTCAAGGTTGACTCCGCCGAAGCTGCCTGCCAGCAGAGCCACCGTATTGACTATCTCATCCACATCCTTTGAACGGATGCACAGGGGTATGGCGTCAACTCCCCCAAAGGATTTGAACAGCACGCATTTGCCCTCCATAACAGGCATACCTGCCTCCGGGCCGATATCGCCAAGACCCAGAACGGCGGTGCCGTCCGTCACCACCGCTACGGTGTTCCAGCGGCGTGTAAGCTCATAGCTTTTGTTGATATCCTTTTGAATTTCAAGACAGGGCTGAGCCACGCCGGGAGTGTAGGCCAGGGACAGCTCCTCCTTGTTGTTCACCGTCGCCCGGGCGGTTACCTCGAGCTTGCCCTTCCATTGATAGTGGAGTTCCAGTGATTTTGATAAGTAGTCCATAAAATTTATATTATCCTTTCGATAGGTTTATGCCTGCGGTCATTGACGGCCGGTCGCTTAATCCAACGCCCAGCCTTTGGCTCTCTCAACGGCGCGCTTCCAGCCGCTGTAAAGCCTGTCGCGCTCCTCTTTGGACATTTGAGGCTCGAACACCCGGTCGATCTGACGGTTTGTCTGTATCTCGTTCCTGTCCTTCCAGAAGCCCACCGCCATACCTGCCAGATACGCCGCGCCCAAGGCTGTGGTCTCCACGGTAACGGGACGATCCACCTTGGTCTGGATAAGATCCGCCTGTATCTGGAGCATGATATTGCTCACGCTTGCGCCGCCGTCAACACGGAGCTCGGAGAACTTGATGCCGGAATCCGCGTACATGGCCTCCAGCAGGTCGGTCATCTGATAAGTGATGCTCTCCAACACCGCGCGGGCGATATGTGCCCGGTTGACGCCCCTTGTCAGCCCCACTATGCAGCCCCGGGCATACATATCCCAGTAGGGCGCTCCGAGGCCGGTAAAGGCCGGCACAAGGTAGATACCGTTGGCGTTGGGCACGCTTTCCGCAAGCTCGTCGCACCTGGGCGCCGAGTCGATAAGATGGAGCTCGTCACGGAGCCATTTGATGACAGAGCCCGCGTTGAAGGCGCTGCCCTCAATGGAATACTCCACCTTGTCACCTATTCCCCATGCCACGCCTGTGAGCAGGTTGTTCTTTGATTTTACCCTCTGCTCACCGGTGTTCATAAGCAGGAAACAGCCGGTGCCGTAGGTGTTCTTTGCCTGACCCGCCTCAAAACAGGCCTGACCGAACAGGGCGGCGGGCTGATCGCCCACTGCGCCGCTGATGGGCACGCCGGCAAGCTCCTCGATACCCAGAATGTTCCCTGCGATCTCACCGTAAACCATGCTGGACGGCACGGGCTTGGGCAGGACGCTCATGGGGATATCCAGCACCTTGCAAAGGTATTCGTCCCACTGGAGCTTATCAACGTCAAAAAGCATGGTTCGGGAAGCGTTTGAATAGTCGGTGATGTGCACCTTGCCCCCTGTAAGGTTCCAGATGAGCCAGGTCTCCACCGTGCCAAAAAGTAGGTTGCCCTCCTCGGCGAGCTTTCTGGCGTTTTCAACGTTATCAAGTATCCACTTTATTTTTGTGGCGGAAAAATATGCGTCGATAATAAGGCCTGTTTTTTCCTTGACATAGTCGCTCAGGCCTTGTTTCTTAAGCTCCTCGCAGATATCCGCTGTTCTGCGGCACTGCCAGACTATGGCGTTATAAACGGGCTTGCCTGTGGTTTTGTCCCACATAATGGTGGTTTCGCGCTGGTTGGTTATGCCCACGCAGGCGACTTCATCCGGGGAGATGATTCCGGAGCTGATGACCTGTTCCACGGAATGGATCTGAGTGTAAAGGATCTCCATGGGGTCGTGCTCGACCCAGCCGGTGTGGGGATAGATCTGCTCAAATTCCTTCTGCGCCTTGACAACGATCTTGCCGCGCTTGTCAAATGCGATAGCTCTGGAGCTGGTGGTACCCTGGTCAAGAGAGATAACATACTGCTTTAATGCCATTCTGATCAAACCTCCGGTATTTTATTTATTGTATATCAGGCGCCTCCGCGCCGTGAAGCAAGCAAAAAGACAAATTTATCAATATACAATGGTAGCTATTTATATAATAAGGTAAAAGCAAATCATTGTCAATATTCAAAAGACAAATACCGGGGCTGACGATCCCGCAGCAAAAAGAGTTCCCCTTCCGCAATTTCGGGGAAGAGAAACTCCTGATCTCCTTATTTGTTTTTCTTTGCTGATTATAAGGTCTTGAACTCGCCGCAGAGTTTATTGCTGCCGGGGGTGTTCCAGAAGCTGTACGCGGCCACTTCGACTGTATATTCCGTGCCGGGCTCCAGATCCTCCGCTGTCAGGGAGAGGCTCTCGGGCATATCGTAGAAATAGTACTCTGACCATATGCCCAGCTTTTTGACGATAACTCCCGTAGCCTTTTCGCGGAGGGTGATAAAGTAATCGTTTACGTACTCTTTATCTATCTTTGCCTGTGTAAAGGTTATGCCGCACTTGTCCGCCGCGGGGTCAAAGAGGAGCTTTGCCTCGGGGGTGAAGTAGGGAGCTGTGGTGTCCTCATACCTCTTGTCCGTGTAGATGAAGCTGTCCGGATTTGAGGGCTCGTCAACTTTATGAACAAAGGGGAAGAAGTTGCCGCTTATCAGGTCATAGGGGTAAACCCTGACACGGTTGTCCGCGTCCGCCTCAACGATGAGGAACTGGGCTGCCTTCTCCATACCCGGAGGGCAGGTGCCGTACATCTTATCAAACTCATCCAGCTCAAAGTAGCTCAGTGTGCCTGTGCCAAAGCTGGTAAAATGCTTTTGATGCACCGAGCGGGGGTCGTTTATGGGCGCGTGGGAGTGGCCGGAGAAGGTGATGGTCTGGGGGTAGTTCATCAGGATAGCTATAAGCTCATCCTCGCCCCAGTTTATGCTGCCGTAGACCGTTCCGCTGGGATGGGGGTGCTGGAGGAAGAAGATGGGCTTTTTTGGATCGTCCTTCGCGGCAATTTTCATCTGCTCCTTGACCCAGGCCTGCTTTTCGCCGTGGAAGCGGCACCTTTCGGAGGGTGAAACGGAGACGAAATGGAAGCCGTTTATTACCTTGTGCGTGTCAGGCTCGGAGTTGAAATATTTTTTAAGTCTTGCCCATGCCGCCTTGGGACCGCCCTGGTTTTCGTTGTATTCGTGGCTGGCAACGGAGATGAGCAGCTCTGTTTCGCCGTAATCCATTCCGGCGTCAAGGGTGTCCTTGAACGCCTGCATCTGTATATCCGTACCGGAGTTTGCAAAGTCGCCGATAACGCACACCGCGTCCAGACGGTCATACTCCTGCTTTTTTGCGTACCCGTAGGCTGTCTTCAGCGCCTTGGCCATTCTTTCACGCTCAACGGAATCCTCGTCCTTATAGTGGATATCGCTGACCGCCATAAATCTGATGATAGGTTTAAAATTCTCGCTCAAAGTCTTTTCCTCCTAATGTAAATTGTGATTTTTAAGCTAATCCTTTAAGCGCCTTAAGGCGTTTCATAACATCGTTTTCCCCGGTTCCGAAATAATCGTGGAGTATATCATACTCGGCATAGAGCTTGTCGTAGATCTCAACGTTTTCCGGGTTGGGATAGTAGACTGTATCCTTGACCTTGCCCAGCGCGCCGGCGGCGGTGAACATATCGTCGTAGCCACCCTTTTCGCTGCCTGCGGCAACTGCGCCGAATATGGCGGAGCCTAAAGCTCCCGCCTGCTCGGAGCCGGCTATCTTGATGGGCATATTTATAACGTCCGCGTAAATCTGCATGGTCATGGGATCTTTCTGGGCTATGCCTCCTGCGGCGCAGAAGGAATTGACCGGCACGCCGAATTCACGGAAGGTCTCGATTATCTTCCTTGTGCCGTAAGCCGTGGCCTCGATAAGAGCGCGGTAGATATCCTCCGGCTTTGTCTGGAGGGTCATTCCCAGAAGCATACCCGAAAGGTCGCCGTCCACCAGAATGGAACGGCAGCCGTTCCACCAGTCAAGGGCCACAAGACCGCTCTCGCCGGGCAGCTTGACCTCCGCCTTTTGGCGAAGATATTTATGTATGTTCATCCCTGACTCCTGAGCCGCGTCATAGTAGCTCTTGGGCAGGCAGTTGTCAATAAACCACTGAAAGTGATCCCCCACGCAGCACTGGCCGGCCTCATAGGCGTAAAGGCCGGGGAGTATGCCGTCCGCCACAACGCCGCTGATACCCTTGACCTTGTATTCCTTTTGATCAAGGAGCATATGGCAGGTGGAGGTGCCCATTATCGCAAGCATATCGCCGCTGCCGGTGATACCCACCGCAGGCACGAAAACGTGGGCGTCTATGATAGGCTCCGCCACGGCGGTGCCTGCCGCAAGCCCGGTCTTCTCCGCGAATTCCTCGGTAATATAACCCGCACAGCTCCCCAGAGGGGAGATCTCCCGGGAAAATTTTTCGTCGATTATATGTTCAAGTCTGGGATCGAGGGCTTTAAAAAACTCGTCCGAAGGGAAGCCCATGGTTTTGTTCCACATTCCCTTGTAACCTGCGCAGCAGGAGTTCCTTGTGAGCCTGCCGCACATCTGCCAGACTATCCAGTCCGCAGCCTCCACAAACATGGTGGCATCCGCGTAGACCTCCGGAGCCTCGTCCAGCACCTGCCATGCCTTGGGTATGGCCCATTCGGAGGACACCTTGCCGCCGTATAGCTCAAGCCAGGGTTCCTTGCGTTCCTCGGCCAGCTCGTTTATACGGGTGGCGTATTTTTGAGCCGCGTGGTGTTTCCAGAGCTTTACGTAGGCATGGGGCTCGCATTTATACTTTGCCAGCCTGCTCAGAGGCGTGCCGTCCGCCAGCACGGGAATAATGGTGCAGGCGGTGAAATCCACTCCCACGCCGATGATATCTTTGGCGTTTACGCCGCTTTTTTCGATCACCTCGGGGATGACCTTGTAAACCACCGTCAGGTAATCCTGCGCGTCCTGCAGCGCCCAATCATAGGGCAGCTTTTTGCCGCAGGCAAGGGTGTCGTCCATAACACCGTGAGGGTAGTCCATTACCGCGGAGGCAAGCTCGTCTCCGGTTTTGACGTCAACAAGCAAGGCTCGGCAGGAAAGGGTACCGAAATCAAGACCAAGTGAATATTCTGGCATATTGATTACCTCCACGCTTTAATCAAAATATCAGGTGTATAGAAAGGCGTATATCTGGGAATATAACTTTGCCGGATCATCCAGAAAGTTCCGCTTGACGGTCTCAAGCTGATGGCTGTCCGCCACATAAATGGTCAACTTCATAAGGATATCGTTTTTCTCCGACAGAGTGAAGGTCACATTGTAACCGCCGCCGGGGGCGTTTTCCACGCTTATAACGTCCTCCCTTGCCCTGCGTTCACGCAAAAGCAGCTTGACAGCCGAGGTGACGGCCTTTTCCCGGACGGTTCTGGGCAGATGGTTTTCAAGGGTCTTTATGACCATTTCTCCCCGCTCGTTGAGGACGAACTTATCCGCCCCGTCGGTTTTGACCGTGTCTATGACCCCGTTTGTATTAAGGTCATCCACAGCCTGACCCACCTCAAAGTAATTTGCCAGCCCGTGCTCCTGGATGGCAATATTTATCTGCTCCGCGGACATTGGCTCGCCCACGGATTTTAATATATCGCACACAAGGAGCTGTATCTCCTCCCGGTTGCGCAGACCGCCGGGGGTCACTCCCTCTGTAAAAGCATTGAATTCGTCCAAAACAGTGTCCTCCTGTTTTTACTCAGATAGGTTTGCCGAACCTGCCCCTTTTGAGATGCTCTTCGGTAACGAACTGCTCGCCGCTCCATTTCATGCCCCAAAGGTTTGCCCAGCCCTCGCAGTACAGGGCGTAGTAAGAAATATCATTCTTTTTGCGGTACTTGACTATGGGCGGGAAATTGCACCAGATCATGGAGGGTATGGCGATCACAAAGGGCCAGACGGGGCCCAGCGCAAGGGATTGTATCGTGTGGCCGTATTCGTGTATCCGGGTGTCGTGACGCCATTCATCCGAGCGCTTCTGCGCTATAAAAATGAAAATCCCGATGGACACACCGCCGAAGTTTTTAGCGTCAATGTAGGTTATGAAGGCGTTGTGGAACCTTTCATGGGGGTTCTTCCTTGAAAGGATGAGATAGCCTATCAGACCCACAAGGTTCTGCGGAAGCGCCCATGTGAACTGAACAAGATAAAATAAGAATTTTTTCATCTGAGTCACCGCCCTGTATTGTTTATTTGTGATATTTGCCGCCGCTGCTTATCTGGAAGGCCCTGTATATCTGCTCCAGCAGCATGACCCTTGCCAGCTGATGGGGGAAGGTCATGGGAGACATGGAGAGCCTGAGATCAGCCCGGGCCTTGACCTCCTCGGCAAGGCCGAAGGAGCTGCCGATAATAAAAGCGACGTTCCCGTCCCCGGCCACAGCAAGCTCCTGCAGCTTTTCACTGAAGGCCTCCGAGGAAAAAGCTTTGCCCTCAATACATAAAGCAACCACACCGGATCTCTGAGGCAATTTGGACAAAATTAGCTTTGCCTCCGTATTCAGTGCGGCAGTTATTTGCGCCCGGGACGGATTTTCCGGCAAAGGGGCCGGGGAAAGCTCGGTAACAGTGAGTTTTCCGAAAGCTCCCATGCGCTTTTCATATTCGGCACAGGCGTCCTTTAAATAATTCTCTTTTAGTTTGCCAAGACAAATCAGGCTGATCTTTATCATACGCCTCACCTAAAACACAGTAATCCCGGGCTGCGGACTGACCCCGGCCACGTTGAGGACGTAGTCTTTATTTATGCTTGCGCCGATCATCGAAAGCGCCGACACGCTGGTCTGGTACGCAAGATCGGGGAAGTTGTTTTCTTTGCTGAGATGAGCCAGCCAGAACCTTGAGGTGCCGTTGTTGACCAGCTTTGTAACAGTTTTGGAACAGGCCTCGTTTGAAAGATGCCCCCTGTCCGACAGGATCCTGCGCTTGAGGATATAAGGATAGGGGCCGTTCTGGAGCATGGCAACGTCGTGGTTCGACTCGATCATAACAAGATCGCTGCCCAAGAGGAAGCTCATGGTCTCCTCGTTTACTATGCCGGTATCCGTGGCAATGGTCACCCGGCGGTCGTCCGGGGTGGAGACCGAGTAACCCAGGCTCTCTCTGGAATCGTGGGAGGTGTGGAAGGGAACAACGTGCATACCGTTCACTGATACGCCCTTCCCTGTGATGACCTCCGCCGTGTATTTATCCGTAAGGCAGTTCATCTCCTCAAGGGCGCCGAGTGTGCCCTCCGAGGCATAGACCTTGATATTATGCCTGCCGGCGAAAACACGCAGACCGTTTATGTGGTCGCTGTGCTCATGGGTGACAAATACAGCCCCGATATCCTCCGGCTCCACACCGATGGCGGCAAGCGCTCCGGTGATCTTTGCGGCGCTGACCCCGGCGTCTATGAGTATGCCGCCGGAAGCTCCGCCGATATATGTACAGTTACCGCTGCTTGAAGAAAAGAGCGGACAAAATCTTGCCATAATTACCCTCTGATACGGTCAAACGATATTAGCTATCTGTGAGGGGTTCTCAACGGTAACGCGGCTGATATCCGCACCCAAAAGGCGGAATTTCTCAACAACGTCCTCGTAGCCCCTGTCTATGTGGATAATATTCTCGATCTCGGTGGTGCCCTTGGCGCAAAGTCCCGCGATAAGCATCGCCGCGCCGGCGCGGAGATCGTCAGCTTTGATGGGGGCGCCCTTGAGCGTTTCAACGCCCTGAATCACCGCCAGCTTGCCGTCCACGCTGATGGAAGCGCCCATTCTGATAAGCTGCTCAACGTAGCGGAAGCGGTTGTCCCACACGCCCTCGGAAACGATGCTCGTGCCGTCCGCAATGGACAAAAGCACGGAGATCTGGGGCTGCATATCCGTGGGGAAGCCGGGGTGAGGCATGGTCTTGATGTTGCAGTGCTTCGGCCTGCCCACTGCTTCCACAAGGACGCTGTCATCGTACTCTTCAATGTGCACGCCGCTCTCGATGAGCTTGGCGGTTATGGACTCAAGGTGCTTGGGGATGACGTTGTTTACCAGCACCCTGCCCCCTGTAGCTGCGGCGGCAACCATGTAGGTGCCAGCCTCTATCTGGTCGGGAATGATGGAATAGGTGCAGCCGTGGAGCACATCCACTCCGCGGATCTTGATAACGTCCGTGCCCGCGCCTCTTATGTCCGCGCCCATTGAGTTGAGGAAGTTTGCCAGATCCACGATATGGGGCTCTTTAGCCGCGTTTTCGATAACGGTAAGACCCTTTGCCTTGACGGCGGCAAGCATCACGTTGATGGTGGCGCCCACGGAAACCTGGTCAAGGTAAATGGGGCTGCCCGTGAGCACGTCCGCGCGGGCGTCGATCATCGCGTTCTCCTCGATGGAGACAGAGGCTCCCAAAAGCTCAAAGCCCTTGATGTGAAGGTCGATGGGGCGCACGCCGAAATCGCAGCCGCCGGGCATTGCCACCCGGGCGCAGCTGTACCTGCCCAGCAAAGCGCCAAGGAGATAGTAGGAAGCCCTCAGGTGCCTTGTAAGGCTGTGGGAAACGGTGTATGAATTTATTGTGCTTGTATCTATTTCAAGAGTGTTCTTGTTTATCATCTTGATGCCTGCGCCTAACTGCTGCAGGATCCTGATCATCATTGAAACATCACTTATATTCGGGATATTCTCGATCCTGCAAACATCCTGAGCGAGGATCGTGGCCGGAATTATTGCAACGACAGCGTTTTTAGCGCCGCTGATGGAGACTTCTCCGCGGAGCGGTATGCCGCCGTTGATAAGTATCTTTTCCAATGTGAAACAGCACCTCCTCTTTGAAAAAATCACGTATAACAAAATTCATTTAATTATATCATTATCTACCGGAAAAAGGAAGAGAATTTGCAAAAAATTCTTAATATTTTTTATTTTTTCGCAAAAATCATTAAAACACAGCAAATTGTATTACCGAAAAACAGGTTCCACAATAGGCTGTGTTGTTATTATGCTCATTTACACCCCCGTTTTTGCAGAGGAAAGAGACAATTATTTGATTGTTAAAAATTTATTTTTGAGCCGTCAGTTTTTCCGCCGCGGCCAGCTTTACGCAGATACACAAAAGCTCCAGCGCAAGGGAAAGCTCCTCTACTGAAGGGTAGGTGGGGGCTATGCGGATGTTGGAATCCTTGGGATCCTTGCCGTAGGGGAACGCCGCTCCCGCGCCTGTGAGCACAACGCCGGCATCCTTGCAAAGGGACACCACGCGCTTTGCGCAGCCGTCCAGAACGTCAAGGCTTATGAAATATCCGCCCTGAGGCTCTGTCCATCTGGCGATACCCAGCCCGGAAAACTCGCTGTCGAATTTTTCGAGAACAGCCTGAAACTTGGGTCTGAGGATAGCCGCGTGGCGTTTCATGTGGGCCTTGATACCGTCGGCATTTTTGAAGTAACGGACATGGCGGAGCTGATTGAGCTTGTCGTGGCAGATTATCTGCACGCCCATACGCTTTTTGATCAGCTCTATGTTGTTGTCCGACGCGGCTATAACGGAGACGCCGGCGCCGGGGAAGGTTATCTTGGAGGTGGAGGCCACCTCGATGAACATATCCTCGCTGCCGAACTCCCTGCAGGCCTCAAAAATGTTTAAAAGCTCAGGCGCCGTGTCGTACAGGTCGTGCACAAAGTAGGCGTTGTCCCAGATCACGCGGAAATCCTTTGCCGCGGGCTTGAGCCCGGCCATGCGGCGCACCACCGCAGGGGAGAACACCTTGCCCTCGGGATTGGAATATTTGGGCACGCAGAACATACCCTTGACGGAAGGATCCTTGATAAGCTCGTCTATAACGTCCATATCCGGGCCGTCCTCCAGCATGGGCACGGTGATCATCTCTATGCCGAAGCTCTCCAGCACCTTGAAGTGCCTGTCGTAACCGGGAGCCGGGCAGAGAAATTTTATTTTGCCCTGAAGCATCCAGGGCTCCGCGCCGGAACCGCTTACCATACACTGAGCTATGTAATCGTACATGATGTTCAGGCTGGAGTTGCCGCAGACTATGATATTCCTGGCAGGTACGCCCAGCAGCTCGCCGAACAGCTCCCTGCACTCCGGCAGACCCAGAGGCACTCCGTAGTTGCGGCAGTCCACCCCGTCCTGCGCCTTTGCGTCGGCTATGTAAGCCGGATCAAGGATATCCATGGACAGATCCAGCTGCTCCGAACTGGGCTTGCCCCGGGACATATCCAGCTTGAGCCCCCTTGCCTTAAATTTTTCATATTCATCAACAAGCTCCGCCTTTATCTTTAACAACTCTTCCTGTGAAAGCTCCTGATAAGTCATTGCGAAATCCTCCGATATGATTATATGGGAGTATTTTAATACATCGGCGCCGATTTTGCAAGTGAAAACATCAAAACTTGCAAAAATTTACGTTTTTTGTGAAAAATCATACGTTATTTGCCACAATTTGTTCCGCGCAGCAGGCGATCCTTTCACAGGCGGCGCAAATTTTCCCGGTTTTATCCCTGAGTTCCCTCTCCCGGGAAAGCCTTTCCCTGTCCGTTCCGGTGTCTGTAAGCCTGTCAAGCTCGGGAACAGCCGAGCAATACTCCCTGTGGATATTATTCGCCAGCTCCAGCAATTTTGACGGTTTTTTGAAATTTCTCAGCTCCCTCACCGCCCTGCCCGTCAGGTTGAGCATATCCGAACTCCGTTTTGCCGCTTCCTTCTGCCCCGCCCCTGTGTCGGGGTAAAGCGTCCGGACGCTTTTCAGCTCCGCCGCGGCCACGTTCAGGCCGTGGAGCGCATTTATCATATCCAGTATATCCCTGCGCTCTATGGGTGGAAGAAACTCGTTGACCAGAGCCCTGTACAGGCTCCCCCTTCTGTCGGTGGAACGGCGCATAAGCTCCTGCGCCTCCCCCGCCCTGACAGCGATATCAAAAAGCTCGTTAAATCCGTCGAAATAATCGGTGACTGTCCGTTTCAAAATACCGCCTCCCGTACATTATATTCACAAAAACCTCAAGCGTTACGGACAAAAAACGACCCGATGATATTTTGTATCACCGGGTGCGGTTTATTCGCTTTATGTTTTATTTCACATATTCCGGGTTTGCGGTAAAGGTGAGGCGCTCGGTGTGGGGCAGGGATTTTTCGCCTAAACGGTAGGTTATCACGCAGTCCACCACCGCCGCCTTCGCGGAGGTGATACTGCCGGAAAGCTTAAACTCCCGGCTGCCGTAAGCCTCCACAGCCGCGTTGGCCGCTCCTTTCACTGAAAGGCCGCTGTTTTTGAGCTTTATGCCCAAAACCGTTACGTCCTCCCGGCCTGAGTTGGATATGGTAAGAGCGCCGTCCTCCGCGGTGAGATATCTTGTGCCGCCGCTGTTATCCGCGGAAACGGCCAAGGGGGAAAGAAAATCCTGACGATACCTGAACTGGGGCAGATCCGGGTAGGAATCTATATCCGGCTGTTCCTTTGAAAGGCTGAGCCTTGCCGCAAGCTCCGCGCTGTAAGTGTCGTGGAAGGAGTTGGTCAGGAACCAGGTGTTCATTGGCAGGAAGGAGGTGGAGGCGTCTATCCTGCGGTCGCCGGAGATCATATACCTGCCGCCGCAGGCGTTCACCTGCTTGTAATCATCCTTGAACTGCTGATAGTGGGGCAGAATGGTGGCTCCCGTTGCGTGTATGGCATCGACTATGCCGTCCCCGGGGGTCTTGCTGTCCGCCATCAGATCCGAACCTGTGCCGGTGACAAGGGAAACAGTGACTCCTTTCTTCTGAAGCTCTACAAGCATTTGGGGGATCTTCGGCATGACCTCATAGTGGTATTTGTCGCTGGCCTCAATAAGCTTTGCGTTCTTGACCGGGTCAAGGTACTCCGCCTTAAGCCTGTCGTAGTCCTCCGCAGGCACCATATCCCAGATGCCGCCCCAGTTTACCATATAGGGAACTATCAGCTGGTTTACGATATCATAGAAAATATTGTTTATCAACTTAAGGTTGAGCTTTGACACTATGCCGAGAAGGGGCTGAAAATCGTTCTTGAGGGCAAGATCCATAAACAGAGGGTAATCGGGGTTGAAATGATTCCTGTCCAAAAGCGCCGTTGTAAGGCTTGTGCCGAGGATGGGAGAGTTGTTCATAACGATCCCGGCCACGTCGTCCTTATAACCGTATTGGGAGATATAGGTAGTGATTATCTGACCGCCGCCGCTGTAACCGTAAAGACGAACCTTTTCCTTGCCTGTGAGCGCCTTTACCTGCCCGATATAATCGTCCAGCAGACGGGCGTTTTCCAGCTGACCCACGCGGGAATCGTTGAAGAAGGAAAAGAGGTTATCCCTTGAAATGCCTAGGTTTTGCGCCGCGCGGAAAAAGGATTGGGGATAAATGTAAACCCCCTGTGTGGCCTTTGCGGAGGTATCATGGACAAGGTGCACGTTATACTTTGGCGTGACCCCGTCATAGTCCATCTGAAGCCATTCCAGCTTTGTGGCAAAGAATTCGCTGTTCTGTTTGAGAAAATCACGGAGCTTTGAGTAATCCCCCGTAAGGAGGCCCCAAAGGGTAGGCGGCAGAGATTTGCCCAGATCGCCCAGAGCGGCCAATATATCATCCGCCTCGTCGGAATAGATGGTTACGTCCGAATAATTGCCGTTGCCGTCGTTATAGGCAAGCTCGGAGTCCAGGAACCCGGCCACGACTATAACGGGAGTATCCAGGTCATAGGCTCCCCCGGAGGTGTCAGCCGCAGCGGACACCGCAGCCGCGGCAAACAGAAGGCTCACGGCGCAGAGAATGGCGACGAATTTTTTTATCATTTGCGAAAAACCTCTTTTCGGTATATTGTACGTTTAAAACAATATATACTATCGTTTTGTTTCCTTTACAAGGCTTAGTGTTCCGAAGTCAGCGAGCGGTTAATGGCGCACAGCACGCCCCTGATGGAAGCGTAGTTGATGTTGTGTGACATCCCCACGCCGAAGAAGGTCTTGCCCTTGGGATCTCTGAGCTGGATGTAGGAAACGGCCTTTGCGTCGGAGCCGATGGAAACAGCGTGCTCCGAGTAGTTGACAAACTTGTAGCCGCTGATACCCACCTTTGCCATGGCGTTGAAAAAGGCGTCGATGGGGCCATTGCCTTTGCCGGTGACGGGCACCGGCTCATCCTCGTTGTGCCTTATCATACCCTCAAAACGCACCTTGGGTGAGGTGTCGTTGAGCTCGCTCTCCTCGTAGAACTTGTGGCTTATGAGGGTAAACGGTCCCTTCCTGTCGATATATTCCCTGCGGAACAGCTCCATGACCTCGTCGGCGCTGATCTCCCTGCCCACGGAGTCGCAGTACTTTTTGACCGCCTTGCCAAACTCCGGGTGCATGGCCTTCGGCAGTATAAAGCCGAAGCTGTTGTGCATAATGAAGGCGGCGCCGCCCTTGCCTGACTGGCTGTTTATCCTTATAACGGGTTCGTACTCGCGGCCCACGTCGGCCGGGTCGATGGGCAGGTAAGGCACCTCCCACATATCTGCGTGGCTGTTGGCCATATACTCCTCGCCCTTGTTTATGGCGTCCTGATGTGAGCCTGAAAAGGCGGTGAACACCAGATCCCCGGCGTAGGGGTGCCTGACCCCCACGTGCATTTTAGTTGTCCGCTCATAGACATCCTTGACCTCGTTGATGTGCTCAAAGTTAAGGCCGGGATCTATTGCCTGGGTGTACATATTCATGGCAAGGGTGATTATATCCACGTTCCCCGTGCGCTCCCCGTTGCCGAAAAGGGTGCCCTCTATCCTCTCCGCCCCGGCCAGCATACCCAGCTCAGCCGTGGCCACAGCAGTGCCCCTGTCGTTGTGGGGGTGCAGGCTTATGATCGCGGACTCCCTGTTCTCAAGGTTTTCGCAGAAATATTCTATCAGGTCTGCAAAGCAGTTGGGGGTCGTATTCTCCACCGTGGAGGGCAGGTTGAGGATAAGCTTGTTCTCCGGTGTGGCTCCGATGACCTTCATCACCTCGGAGCAGATCCATATGGCGTTGTCCGGCTCCGTGCCCATAAAGCTCTCCGGGGAATATTCATAGCGTATGTTCACCCCGGTGCGGGCCTGAAGCTCATCCCCAAGCTCCTTTACGAGCTTGGCTCCGTTCACCGCGATATCCACCACGCCCTGCATATCGGTCTTGAAAACCACCTTGCGCTGGAGGGCGGAGGTGGAGTTGTAGAAGTGCAGGATCACGTTTTTTGCCCCGTCTATGGCCTCAAAGGTCTTGCGGATAAGGTGCTCCCTGGCCTGAACCAGCACCTGAATGGTAACGTCGTCGGGTATAAGCTCCTTTTTGATAAGGGTGCGCAGAAATTCGTACTCAGTCTCGGAGGCGGAGGGAAAGCCCACCTCAATCTCCTTGACTCCTATCTTACAAAGCAGCTCAAAAAGCTCCGTTTTCTCATCCAAATTCATGGGATCCACCAGAGCCTGATTACCGTCCCGCAGATCCACGCTGCACCAGACGGGGGGCTTTGTTATCCTGTTGGAGGGCCACTTCCTGTTCTCAAGCTTTATCGGCTCAAAGGGTATGTATTTTTTGCAGCCGTCTTTCATGTTTCCATCTCCTTAAATTCACTGTTCTGCATACGGGAGAGTAAAAAAACACCCCTATGCAGTTAAGCATAGGGGTGTGATAAAAGTCACACGGTACCACCCTACTTCGGCGAAGATCCGCCCTCAGCAGGCCTCAAACAAGGCCCTGACCTTTAACGCAGTCCTGCGTCCTGCCTTATGATTTCGGGCAGGCGACTCCGGAACGAGCTATACACATAATTCACGCTGCCGGCTCACAGCACCGCCGGCTCTCTGGGAGCTGAGTTTTATGTCTTTTTTCCTTCACAGTCTTTAGTAATGATGTTGCTTATTATTATATGCAGATAATCGTGAAATGTCAAGCAGTAAAATTTTGGTGTTTCTGAACCACCTTGGGCAGCCTTCCGAACAGCCCGAGGAAGAAGGCGGCTATCCGGGCGAGCAGGCCTGTTTTGACGTTGACCTTCTCTGTTTCGGACATGGCAACGGCTCTGCCGTCCTTGATATATTTTACCTGAACAGTGAAGCTCTTTTTCGCTTTTTCCACAGTATAGCTTTCACCCGCGCCCTTATCCTGACCGTCTATAAACCAGCGTATCTCCGCCCCGGGCACCGTTTCAGATACCCCTGCGGTGAAGGTAACAGTGGTTTTATAACCCACCGTCTTTTCGGCGGTGTAATTGCGGATATAAACGCTTTGTGTGTCTATCGGGCTGCCCTCACGGTCAGACTTAAGCTCCCCGAGCTTCATTGCCGGGGCAACGCCGTACTCCGTTTCGTGAGCCTCGTTGCCGGCCATGTTTCCTCCGTCAAGGCCGACGAAGTTCGCGCAGCCGGGGTAATGATATGGCGTGCGCAGCCACCAGCAGGCATTGCTGCCAATAATCGAGCCGTTGCATTTGGCGTAGTCGCTGCCCTCAAGCACCCTCGCCGGGTCTGACAAGCTTCCCGACTGCGCAAAACCGTAAGCCCTGTTTTCGCTCTCGTCATAGGAGAGGAGAAAAATTTTGTCGGTGGTTGAAGGAGAATCATAATCCTCGAAGCCCGGGTATCCGTTCAGGGTCTTCCAGCCATTATTGTTAAGGAGCGTAAGCTTGATATTGGACTTTTGCCCCTCGGAAAAAGCGGTGTTGTAAAAGTCCTCATTGAGCCACTGCCTTATGCTGCTCTTAGCGTAGTCATGGGCGTAGAACGTTTTTCCCGGGTCGCCCCAGACCACTAAAAAGCCGTTCACGTCTTTTTCCTTTTTGCTCTGGATAAAGTAGTTGTGGTAGGGCTTGCAATCTATTACGGAATCGCACATAACGAACCCTGTTGAAGGATCCAGCACACGCCATTTTATCGGTTCATATTTGAACCAATAGACCTTTCCCGTATAATAACCGTGCCAGGACTGGTTGGTTGAGCCCTCCGCCAACGCCCGGTATCCCGTACATCCGGGTATATAGGCGTCAAAGGTCACGCCGCGGTACTTGCAGCCGTTATACATAACATCCTTATAACGCATATAATCCGAAGGCTTCATCTGCCCGTCATACCTGTCGTCCGTGCCGGTGTAATAGCCGTAGGATCTCCATGCTCCGTTTTGTAAGCCGAGGACAGTGCCCATAGCTTCCGTCACATCGCTCTGTGGATAGGTGCCGTATTCAATGATATCTCCCACTTTATAACCGCCCTCCGCCGAGGCGGTCACAAGGCCCGCCGCCGCGCTGAGAAGCAAAACAAAAGCCAGCAGGATGGATAAAAGCCTCTTACTCATTTTCATAAATCATTCCCTCCTCTTTATCTGATTACTCAAAATCGGAAAAGTCGGATTTCAGCAGCTTTTGCCGCCTGATCTCCGTATACACCGGCTCAAAGCCTCCGGCTTTACAGAGAGCGTCCAGCATCAGCGCCGGGTTGAGGTTCACGGTGCTGCCCGCAGAGAGCACAGCGCTGATTTTTATAAAACTGCCCTCCCAGCTCAGCTCAAACCTGTGGATAAGCTCGCTGAGTTTTATCTCTTTTACGACCTTCATCCTGCCCTTTTTCCCGGTTTTCTCCGCAGTGAGCTCACCGCCGTCGATAAGCGAGCGGATGACGGCAGCTGTTCTTTCAGCCTGAACCGCGTCGGCAAGCTCAAGGGTGATAAGGTACTGCGCCATGGCCACGTCCCCGGCCTTGTCCCAGGGCTCCCTGACGGCTTTGACGGTAAAGCCCTCCGGCATGACCCGGCTCAGGGCGTCGAAAATCTCCCCATCGGTCATGTCGGTCTCTATCCTGATATCCATAGGTTCCCCGTCGCTGCTCTGACCCAAAGGGAGGGGCAGGGGGAACATAAGGTAGGGGTGGGGGTTGAAGCCCTCGGTATACCATAACGGGATACCGGCGCGGCGCACCGCCCTTGTCATACACCTGTTAAGGTCAAGGTGGGAGGTGTATATCGCCCTGCCGTCCTTCTCAAGCCATACCCTTACAGAGCGCATGGCAAACACCTCCGTTGAGTTTATTTGTTCCGCAGCCGGAGCATTTCTCCCGGCAGTTGGGGGTCGTAACGGCCTCATGGGCCTTTTTGTTTTCGTTTATAAGAAAGCTCTTGCTTATGCCGTAGTCCATATGATCCCAGGGCAGCACCTCGTCAAAGGAACGCTGACGGCTGGCGTAAAACTCCGGGGATATTCCGCAGTTTTCAAAGGCCGCCTCCCATTTTTCCGTGTCGAAAACGTCGTCCCAGCCATCAAACTTGCAGCCGCTTTTCCAGGCGGTTTCAATGACGTCTGCAAGCCGTCTGTCCCCCCTGGCGAACACGCCCTCAAGAACGCTGGTGTAGACCTTATGGCAGCTTATATTCACTTTCCTCGTGGTGTTGCTCTCAAACAGATGCTTCTGTTTTTCGGCAATGGCCTCCGGGGTGTCCTGCGCCTCCCACTGAAACGGTGTAAAAGGTTTTGGTACAAAGGTGGAGGCGCTCACCGATACGGTAACGCTTTTGCCCTTGGGCTTGTTGGGGTTGTGGTAAAACTCGTCCACCACCTTCTGGGCGAGCTTCGCTATTCCCTCCACATCCTCAAGAGTCTCTGTGGGCAGGCCTATCATAAAGTAAAGCTTCACCGCCGTCCAGCCGCCGTCAAAAGCCTCCTTCACGGTGGACATCACAACATCCTCGGTGATATTTTTATTTATAACGTCCCGGAGCCTTTGTGTGCCTGCCTCCGGGGCAAAGGTAAGTCCGCTGCGGCGCACGCTGGAGATTTTCTGCATAAGCTCCTCGGGAAAATTGTCGATACGAAGGCTGGGCAGGGCGATATTTATCCTGTCCTCCTCCGTCCACTCCAGCAGACCGTTGAGCAGGGGGTAAAGCTGGGTGTAGTCGCTGGTGCTCAGGGAGCAGAGGGAAATTTCATCATACCCTGTGCTGCCGCACAGCGCCCTGCACTGGCCGTCCACTGTCTTCGCCTGCTTTTCCCTGATAGGTCTGTATAAAAAGCCTGCCTGACAAAAGCGGCAGCCCCTTATGCAGCCCCGGAACAGCTCCGCTGTGGTTCTGTCGTGCACCACCTCAAGGAAGGGCACAACAAATTTGTCCGGGTAATAACAATTATCCAGATCGCTGACTATTCTTTTTTTGACCTTTTCCGGCGCGCCGTTGGAGGGTGTGACCGCCTTTACGGTGTTATCCGGGTTGTATTCCACGCTGTAAAACGAGGGCACATAGACCCCCTGTATCTTTGCCGCTTCTTTCAGGAACTCCTGCTTTGTGGAGCCGAGAGCCTTATGTTTTTTGAGAAGGTCTATTATATCGTTGGTGACCTCTTCCCCCTCGCCGGGCAGAAACAGGTCAACAAAGGGAGCCAGAGGCTCCGGGTTGCACACGCAGGGTCCTCCGGCGATGACGATGGGGGTGAGAGCCTTGCGCTCCCCGCTCCTCACCGGCAGACCGGCCAGATCCAGCATATTGAGCACGTTTGTGTAGCAGAGCTCATACTGGAGGGTAAAACCGATCAGGTCAAAATCCTTTATGGGGTCTCCGCTCTCCAGAGCGTAGAGCGGAATGTTATGCTCACGCATCTGTTTCTCCATATCCAGCCAGGGGGCAAAGACCCGCTCGCACCAGGCGTCCTCACGCTCATTGACAAGGCCGTAAAGTATCTTCATGCCCAGATGGGACATGCCTATCTCGTATGTATCCGGGAAACAAAAAGCATAGCGGACAGCTATGCCGGCGCTGTCTTTGACAACGCTGTTAAGCTCTCCGCCTGTATACCGTCCCGGTTTTTGTACCTTTAAGAGTATGTTTTTAAGTTCCTTTGAAAGCATTTCGTTCTCCCGTCAGCACCGCACTCCGAAACGTGCCAATATTTTTTTGATCTTTTGCCTGTATTTTGATTTTCTCACGGTGTTTGAGGCATATTTATATATCCCGTCAACGTCCTTTTCCACCACCATCAGTTCAATGGCTCTCAGCCTGCTTTTGTCAGACCTTTCGCAGGCCTGCCGGACGGTGGGGTCGTTGACATATTCGGTTATTTTTTCCATATATTCGCGCCTGCCCCTGGTTTTGTCAAGGAGCAGGTTGTTCACCGCCATTTCAATGAACGCGAGGAAATATTCCGAAACAAGGGCCGTGTCCGCCTCAAAGCCAAAATCCGCCATGAGCTTAAGCTTGTTTTTGTAGCTCCAGACAAGGTCGTTGAACAGGCTGGGCATATATTTTGTTGTGCCGCCGCCGGTTCTGTAATAATAGACCACCTTGTCCACCATGACCACCTTGTCCGCGTTGGCAAAAAGCGCCATGTTGACGTGCAGATCGTCCCCGTAGAACACCATGCCCTCGGCGTACCTGTAAATGTCGTGGAACAGTTCTCTCTTGTACATTTTGGCGTAAAGCGTGGGGGGCATGGGCTCCCTGTGCAGAAAAGATCTGATGATCCTTTGCCTGAGCTCATCCCCTTGATAGACTGTTTTGTGCTTTATGTACCGGCCAAGGCTGTCAAGGGCGTTCAGCTTTTCGTTCTTTAAGCTGTTTACAAATATGAACCTGGCTATGGCGATGTCCGCTCCCTCTTTTTCGATGGCGGTCATAAGCACCTGAACCGCGTCCCCGGAATACCAGTCGTCCGCGTCGGCAAACATAACATATTCGCCTGTGGAGTTTTCCCTCCCCGTGCGCCTTGCCGCCACGCTGCCGCCGTTTTGCTTGTTGATGACCTTGACCCGGCTGTCCTTCTCCGCGAAGCTGCGGCAGATCTCCGGGCTTTTGTCCGTTGAACCGTCGTTCACAAGCACGATCTCCAGCTCCCTGTAGGTCTGAGCCAGCAGGGAGTCAACTGTCTTTTCAAGATAAGCCTGAGCGTTGTAAACGGGGACGATGATGCTTACGGTGGGGTTCATTTGCGCCGCTCCTTATCGAAATTATTATTTGCTCTGACGGGTGATCTCCATAGCCACGTCGGGGTAGTCGGTAATGATGCCGTCGCACTCCCACTCGCAGAGTGTCTTCATGGCCTCGGGGGGATTGACCGTCCACGGGTTCACCTTGACGCCGATCTTGTGGCAATCCTGAATATATTCCTCGTCAACAAACATTGCGAAGGGGTGATAAGCCTGGATATCATACTTCTTGGCGAAAGCGATCTTATCCTCAAAAATAGCCTCGAAGGGGCCCTCGTCGGGAGCGTAGAGCATACCGGTGCGGGTCTTGGGATCGACCTCTTTGCAGTCAAGGAGGATCTGCTCATCAAAGCTGGAGATTATAAGGTTTTCAAAAAGATTGAAATCCTTGACCATCTTTATGACCTTGCGGGCAATGTCCGTGTTGGGCTTTTTGGGGCTCTTTATCTCGATATTGATAACGGAAAGGCTCTTGCAAAGATCAAGGAACTCCTCAAGGGAGGGGATCTTTGTGCCGGCGAACTCCTCGGAGAAATATGAACCGAAGTCAAACCTGCGGAGCTCGTCAAAGGTGAGATCCTGAATAAGACCCGTGCCGTTTGAGGTACGGTCTATATCGTAATTGTGGCAAACGACAAGACGGCCGTCCTTTGTAAGATGAACGTCGTTTTCAAAGCCGTCCACACCGAACTCAAGAGCCTTTTGGAAGGCGGGAACGGTGTTCTGGGGAGCGAGTTTATTTGCGCCTCTGTGAGCGATTACCTTTGTCATTATTAAGCAGTCCTTTCTTTTTGAACAACTTTGGATTTTGAAATATTATACACCACGCCACCGTGTTATTCAAGTAAATCAGTTAAAATAACTGCGTATCTTTTCAAATATTTCCACCGCCTTGAAGCGTATCTCGTACTTCGGATTGCTTTTCACCAGCCTCACCCCGTCCTCGCTGAGCACGGCGTCCAGCTCCGTCTGCTTTTCCGCGGCAGGCAGGCAAAGGGGCGGGAACATCACGCACCACCAGTTTTTGCCTTTTCCTTCCCCCAATATGACCCGGACGGCGGTGTATCTTCCGGCGGGCAGGGTGACGTCCTCATATGTCCGGGTGCTGAAATACTCGTCGCCTATCTCCACCCGGGCTTTATATGCCGCTCCGTTTTCGGCAAGCACCCTGTCAGCCGTCCTCTCAAGCTCCCCGGTACGGGGCGAAAGCTTTTCGATGGCGTTGTCAACGGTCACGCTGCCGTCAAAAATACCGCTGCCGTTCTCAAGCACCGCGTCCCGCACCTTGAGCTTTACGCTCTGATCCGCCCCGGAGTCCGAATTGGCTATCACGTGGAGGCGGAGCACGTTTTCGCGCACCTCTCCGCAGCGCCTGTCAAAGCTCACTGTGCTCAAAACGCAGGTGAGCGCAAGAGCAACGGCAGCAGCCGCCTCAATTTTTTTGATCGAAAAAAGCTTTTTGTCCATAAAAAAACGCCCTCTCTGTTATGTTGTACAGAGATTATGGGCGTTTTGTCTTAGCTGTATTCATCAGATAAAATTTTCGTTCTCCCGGGTGTAGGACTGGATATCGTCCCCTGTGCGGAAGAAATAACCGTTTTCTTTGAGCTTGTCAAAGGATTTCATGGTCTCCCCCAAGCCGTTGGCCACACAGTTTACAGGGTCGTCCGCCGTCCTTGTTTTTATGCCTGTTTTTTTGTATATCAGCTTGTCCATACCCTCAAGCAGGGCGCCGCCGCCGGTGAGGTAGATACCTCGATCCGCGATATCCGCCGACATTTCAGGGGGAGTTTTCTCCAGAACGGAGCGTACCGCGTTGCCGATGAGCTCCACCTTTTCGCGCATTGCGAGATAGACCTCCGTGGAGGATATCTCAAAATTGCAGGGCATCTGGGTGATGTAATTTTTTCCCCGGGCATTCATAGCTATCTCCGCCTCGCGCAGATAGGCGCAGCCCACCTGCTTTTTTATGCTCTCCGCCGTGTTTTCGCCGATGAGTATGTTCCGCTCCCTGCGGACATAGTTGACTATATCTTCGTTCAGGGCGTTTCCGGCTGTTTTAATGCTCTCCGACAGGGCAACGCTGCCCATGGTGAGCACCGCTATATCCGTGGTGCCGCCGCCGATATCCACCACCATAACTCCGCTGGGCTTTGAAACGTCCACCCCTGCGCCCATGGCGGCCGCAAGAGGCTCCTCCACAAGGCAGGCCTTTGCCGCGCCGGAGGATATGGCCAGCTCAAGGATGGTCCTCTTCTCAAGATTTGTTATGGAAGACGGGGTGCAGATAACGATGTTGGGCTTGAATATTTTATTGCCGCAGATCTTCTGGATGTAATAGGTAAGCATACTCTGTATGACCGAAAAATCCGACACCACTCCATCCCTCATCGGCCGGATTATGGTTATGGAGTCCGGGTTCCTGCCTATCATGTCGTAGACCATATTCCCTATGGCCAGAATTTTGCCCGTGGCGGTATCGCAGGCGGCAACGGAGGATTCGCTCAGGACGATCCCCTTTTTTTGCACGTATATGACCACCGAGGTGGTGCCAAGATCTATGCCGATATTTAATCCTGCCAATTTTCCTGCCTCCCGTTCCCGGCTTCGTTTCTCCCGGCTACAGCCAGACAAAGCCCGTAAACTTTATACGCTCCGTTAAGTATAAGCATTTTTGAACATTCGTCAAGGGTCGCCCCTGTGGTTTTGATATCGTCGCAGAGCAGAACAGTCCTGCCCCTGACCTTCTCCGGGCAGGGCACGTGGAAGATGCCCATGACGTTCCCGGCTCTGTTGGCCTTTGCCATACTGTGCTGGGCGTTGATATCGTAGAGCTTCACAAGCAGTTCCCCGTCAAAGGGCAGGCCCAGATCCCGGGCGACTCCCTCCGCCAGCAGACCGCTCTGGTTGTAACCCCTTCGCCTCAACTGCTTTTTGGTGAAGGGCACGCAGGTCACAACGTCTATCTCCTGAACGTTCAGCTTTTCCTCCGCCCTTTCGGCCATGTACCGGCTCAATGGCTCCCGGAGCCATTGCTTACCTCTGAACTTGAAATTGCGTACCATTTCCTTTACGCTGCCCCTGTAATAAAACGGAGCGCAGAGTTTTTCAAAATGATTTTTCCTGCCCTTGCAGGCGCAGTTCTTTTTCTCCTCGCCGCACAGCTCGCAGCAATCCGCGGAAATGTACTCCCCGGAAAGGTCGCAAATGGAGCAGAAGTCTCCGCCGTCCGGAGTTACTTTGCCGCAGACCACGCACCGCGCCGGAAACAGGAGCCTTTTGAGCCTGCCCGCAAGCTCCGGCGCCCTCAAAGCCCCTCACCGTCACGCAGCAGGAATTTTTTGAGAGCGGAGTATCTTTTGGTCTGCCTGTTATTGTTGACCATGGTTCTCACCGTCTCCTCGCTGCCAACAATTATCATAATGTTCTTTGCCCTTGTCACGGCGGTGTAGAGGATATTCCTGTAAGCCAGCTGGGATATCACGTCCACCGCCGGCATTATCACAGCCTCAAACTCGTTGCCCTGACTTTTGTGCACCGTTACGGCGTAGGCGTGTTCAAGCTCCGATGCGAATTCTATTGGATAGACCGTGTCCCTGTCGTCAAAGAGTATCCGCATGGTTCCGTCCGGCTGGTTTATTTCCTTTAGCACGCCGATATCCCCGTTGAATATGCCGGTGCCCTCTTCGCCGAACCGCTCCCACACCACGTTATAGTTGTTTTTTATCTGCATGACCTTATCCCCCTCCCGGAACAGCCTTCCGGCTATCCGGGCCTCCTTTTTGCCCGGGGCGGGGGGATTTATTCTGGCCTGTAAAAGTCTGTTTAAGTTATTCGTACCCGTTTCCCCTTTGCGGGAGGGGCAGAGCACCTGTATTTTTTCCTCCGCGGTGTACCCGTAGGCGTTGGGCAGACGGGAGGCGCAAAGCTCCACTATGGTCTGAGCCGCGGAGTAGGGGTTGTTCCGTTCCATAAAGAAAAAATCCCTGTTCCTTACGGTGAGATCCGGCATCTCCCCGGAGACTATTTTGTGGGCGTTGGTCACTATGACGCTCTCCATTGCCTGACGGAACACCTCTTTGAGCTCCACCACAGGCAGCCTGCCCGACTCTATAAGGTCGTGGAGCACGTTCCCGGCTCCCACCGCCGGGAGCTGGTCGGAATCCCCCACCATGATGAGCCTGCACCCTATGGGCAGAGCGTCCAGCAGGCTGGAGAAGAGAGAAATATCCACCATGGAAAGCTCGTCCACTATCACGGCGTGGCACTCCAGAGGGTTGCTCTGGTTTCTGGAAAACACCGGCCTGTCGTGGCTGTCCCATTCCACCTCAAGCAGCCGATGGATGGTTTTCGCCTCTCTGCCGGTGACGTCGCTCATACGTTTCGCCGCTCTGCCCGTAGGCGCCGCCAGCAGCACATCCAGCCCGTCGGCTTCCATTATGCGTAAAATTCCGTTAAGGGTGGTGGTCTTGCCCGTGCCGGGGCCCCCGGTGAGGATGAGCAGGCCTTTTTGTATGGCCATGGTTATGGCAAGCCGCTGCTTTTCCTCGTATTTTATGCCCTCGGATATCTCTATTTCGTCTATCTCCCTTTGCAGGGTCAGCTTGCCCGCCGGAGGAAAGGCCAGCATCTGTATTATCCTGTTGGAGGCGTTTATCTCCGCCCTGTGTATGTTGGGCAGGAACAGGTATTCCCTGTCGCCGAAGGTCTCGGACACCAGCCGTTTTTGCCTTATCAGCTCTGATACAGCCTCCTCCGCCTCAGCCTCGTCTATATCCAGAAGCCGGGTGCAGGGGGGCCGCATCTGCTTTCTCGGCAGGC
>CAMOTT010000007.1 GCA_946626015.1 uncultured Clostridia bacterium
TACCTGCCAACCCTCCGCCGGTGTAGCTGTGAACTGCACCGCGCCGAGATCGGTGGTGGAGACTGTAGCCGAACCGTTGACGATAAAGTCATTGGATTTAACATACATTATATTACAGCCGCAATCATAGGTCGTATCTGACGGGAGCTTTGTGACAAGCACCCAGTTGTTGTAGTTGGTGATGGTGTTTTCTTTTGCGCCGTAGAGACGGATGTTGTTGCCGTTGACTACGGTACAGTTCTGGATCTTGGCTCCGGTGCTTGTGGTGGATCTGGCAAGGCCGGCAATAGCGCCCACAGTGCCGCCGCTGATAGTTGCGCCGCAGGTAACGTGAACGTTCTTTACAGTTGAATTTTCAACTATACCTATAAAGCCGGCATATCCGGGGGTGTTGGCCATGACCATACCGTTAAGCGTGACCTTGAGGTTTTTGACCTCGGCGCCGTTTGTGAGCTTGCCGAAGAAACCTGCGTAATCCGCGCCGACAATGTTGCCGTTTACGGTGATGGTGTTGTTGTCGCCGTCGTATGAACCCTTGAACTCATCCACAAGGGTGAAATTCTGAGTGTAATCAATATTGGAAGCGACCTGCTTGAAATATACGCCCGTGGTGTCGGGGATATAAGCGGTATTGTTTATGTTCTGGAGATGCTGATAAGTCTCGATCAGGTACGGATCCGTAGCTGAACCGTGACCGCCGCCGAAACGGCAGATCCACTTGGCGTAAAGGTTATGCTCGCCGTTTATGGAAACAGCAGTGCTCGCGGTAACGGGGTTTGTATATTCCTTGGTCGTGCTGTCGTAGTTGAGATACCAGCCGTCGAACTTCCAGCCCCTGACAGCAGGCTGCGCAAGGGTGCCGTACTTGGAGCCGTAAGTCGCCTGGATGGTGGGCTTGATGTTTGTGCCCGTGATGTACTGCCCGTGATCAATGCCCTGCTCCGGCGAATAGATGTAAGTGACCGTGTAGGTGGCGCTGGTATAGACGAAGGAAACGTCTACGTCACTGGTGCGGTTCGGGAAATCATAAACATTGTAGGGCGCCGCAGGGGGATTGTAGCCCACGTATGAATTTACCACAGCGTGAACATTATCGCCTGCGTAGAACTTGCCGGTCTCAACGATTTTTACATAACCGTCCTGAGGCACGGTGTACTCAGTGCCGTTGACGTTGATCTTCTTGCCGGCGGCGCCGGGGAGGAGGTGAGTGACGGTGTACTGGAGCTGCTTGCGGCCGTTCTTGAGGTCGTTGCCCGCATCCTTAAGAGCCTTGTTTGCGTTGGCTATCTGAGTAGCGGTGGCCTTGGGGTTGCCCAGTATGCTCGCGGCGTTGCGCAGAGCGTTTGAGTAAGCCGTCCACTTTGTTGTGGTGAAGTCTGTCTGCTGGAAGCCCTTGTTCGTCCAGGTGTTTACAGTTTCACGGAGAGTCTGCTTGTCAACTATGCTGACATTAAGGTTTGTCTGCATATTGATCGTTGAAGTATGGTCGCCGGTATTTCTGTATTTTTCAGCAGCCTGGATGACATACGTTTTGTCGGTTGACGGCAGGGTGCCGCTCATATTGTAAAGACCGTAGCCGTAAGCGTCGCTCTTTGTGGTGTCAGTACCCTTGGATATAGATATGGCGTCATCAGTGGATTTGATGGAACCAAGATATATGCTCTCATTACACTGTTTGTAGTAGAACTGCATAACGCCGGCAGAGAGGTAGGGGATCTGGTTAAAGTTGGTGTGACGGCTGCCGTCGATGGTGATGTAACCGGTGGCGCCGGAAACCGTATTTGTCTCACCGCCGGACTTGTAACCGCCAACCTGAACACCGCCGCCCTCTTCGCGGGGGAAGTACTGCTCGTTGGAATGGATACCTTGTTCGATACCGTTGTAACCGCCGCTGCTGCCGCCCTCTCCGTCGTTGCCGCCGTCCGGGATATAGCCGGAGCGGCCCGTCCACTCATTGAGAGTGTAGTGGGCGTAAAGCGGAGAGCTGTTGCGCAGTGAGCCGGTCTTCTTGGGGGTATTCTCGATAAAGTTCGACCTTGCGTTACCGCCGCTGGCAGAGTGGATACCTGCGATAAAGCCGTAAACGTTTACGCCGTAATCGTTGTACCACCAGGAGCCGGAACGCTTGACAGCCAACTGCGCGCCCGCCTGACCAAGCCAGGGAGCGTAGACGTAGGTGTAAGCGGTAGCCACATAGTCGGCTCCTTTTACTCTGTAGGAGAACTCCCATGTGATGACGGAATCAGAGCTGCTGGAGCCTGCGTAACCGTCGCTGATGGTGAGCTCAAGGTAACCGGCATTCCTCATATCAACGCTTGTAACAATACCGTTAACGCCTGAATAGCTGAAGTTGATCTGAGTGCCATCATCAACGGTAACGTCGTTCATCAGCTGGAACTTGACCTTTCCTGTCGCTGTTGAATTCGCCGCCGGAGTGACGCCGCCGCCCATGTACCGGTTGAATTGATTGGTACCGGGTTTGAGATAGATTGCCTCGGGCACGATGATGCCGACCTCCGGCACAACACGCACACCGGACTGGTCTACCGGCGCAGCGGTTATGGTAGTTGTTGCCGATGCGCTGAACAGCCCGGCTCCGAGGTTTGCTATTATGCCCGACATTAAAGCCACGCATAACAACAAGCTTAAGAGTCTTTTTGTCATTTTCATACGACCTTGTACCTCCATCTGTTGAATTTTGTCCCCCGAAGAGAACAATATCTAATTATACAGATACATTGTTATACTACCATCAGAAACCGCATTTGTCAATATTTTATAATCATTTTTATAATAATTCTTAAATTTGGTTATTTTGTATACTTCGTTTGTGAATTTCGCACATTTTACAGGTTTTAAACATAAAGTTAACACTTTATTCATTCTTGAGTGGTATTTTTATAGTACATGAGTTTCTATTTGAATTTTTTAAATTTTCGTTTTAAACATGGAGCCGGGGCGTCTTTCAGCGTCCGTCAGGCATCACACAGCGGAGGTCGTATCGCCATGATAAACAAAATTGCCTCATTTATCGCAAAGCACCCGAAAACAATACTCCTCATCGCCTCGCTTTTGCTTATCCCGGCGGCGGTGGGTTACCTGAGCACTTTTGTAAATTACGATATAATGTCCTATATGCCGGAGAGCGTGGAATCTGTGCAGGGTGAGCAGATACTGGACAAGGATTTTGACTTGGCCGCCAACGCTTTTCTGGTGATAACCGATATGCAGCCAAAGGACGTCGTAAAAATCAAGAATAAGATAGCCGGGATAGAAGGCGTCAATAACGTGATCTGGATCGACGATGTGATGGATATAAACATCCCTCAGTCTATGCTGCCCGATTCCATAACCGAGATCTTCTATTCCACAGACAAAAAATCCACCCTGGTTATGGTACAGTTCGGCCAGGGTTCCGCCTCCACATTGACGATGAACGCCATTCGGGAGATCAAATCCATACTTAACAAGCAGTGCTTCCTCAGCGGCATGAGCGCAATAATTGAAGACACCAAAGAGCTCACCGATTCCGAGGCGCCGTTCTATATCGCCGTGGCAATAATCCTGGCGCTCATCGCCCTGTCTTTTACTATGGATTCATGGCTGCTGCCCTTTGTGCTGATAACGGCGCTGGGCTACGCTGTCATTTACAACATGGGCACAAATTTCTTTATGCCCAACGGAATTTCATACATAACCCAAAGCATTGCCGCCATACTTCAGTTAGGCGTCACTATGGATTATTCCGTTTTTCTTATGGACAGATTTAACGAGGAAACGGAAAAAGGCGGCGCCCGCACAGACGCCATGTCAAGGGCTATATCCTCCACCTTCCAATCCCTTTTGGGCAGCTCCCTTACAACGGTGTTCGGCTTCCTTGCGCTGTGCTTTATGAGCTTTACTCTGGGCTTCGATATCGGCATAGTCATGGCAAAGGGCGTGCTGCTGGGCGTGCTTACGGTGGTCATCGTTCTGCCCGCCTTCCTGCTGCTGTTTTACAAACCAATATATAAATTCAGGCACAAAAGGATCATCCCGAACTTTTCAAAGCTCAACGGCTTTTTAGTAAAACACAGAAAAATTTTTGTAGTTATTTTCTTTATTCTGATAGTCCCCTCTTTTGTGGCAAAAAGCATTGTCCCCCTTGATTACTGCATCGCCAACGCTCTGCCGGAGCAGCTGGACTCAGTTCAGGCGCTGGCAAAATTAAAAGGCGATTTCAATATGGCCACCACCCACTTTGTGATAATCGATGAGGACGTTCCTCCCGGAAAAGTTTCCGAGATGATCTCGGATTTTGAGAAGGTGGACGGGATCTCCACCGTGATCTCCCTCAACTCATTTGTGGGGCCAACGATTTCGGGAAATATGCTGCCGGACGAGATAAAGGAGGTCTGCATCAAAGGCGGCCACCAGCTGATGATGATAAACTCCCTGTACGAAGCCTCCTCCGATGAGCAGAACGAACAGATTGAAGCGCTTACAAAAATTTTGAAAAGCTATGATCCCACCGGCTACCTTACAGGCGAGGGTGTGCTTTCAAAAGATCTGATAGCAATAACCAACGTGGACTTCAAGGTCACCAACGCCATCTCCATCGCGGCGATCTTTGTGCTGATAATGATCTGCTTCAAGTCCATATCCATCCCGGTGCTGCTTGTGCTTTCAATCGAGCTTGCAATCTTTATCAACGGGGCCTTCCCGTTGATAACCGGCGCCAATGTTTCATTTATCGCGCCCACGGTCATAAGCTGCGTCCAGCTGGGCGCCACGGTGGACTACGCCATACTTCTGACCACAAGATTTCGTGAAGAACTGCGCAAGGGCACGGACAAAAAAACGGCAATGCAGATCGCGGCAAACGCCAGCGACAAATCGGTCTTCCAGAGTGCTCTCGTTTTCTTCTGCGCCACCTTCGGCGTCTACCTTGTTTGCAACGTGGAGGTCGTCAGCTCCCTGTGCGCCATGCTGGCAAGGGGCGCGATAATCAGCGCGCTTGTGATAATTTTGTTCCTTACTCCCCTCCTTACTTCCTTTGACGGTTTCATAGACAAAACAACACTTGGATGGAAAAAAACAAAAGAAAAAAATAACAGTAAAAAAGGAGAAAAAAAGATGATAAAATCTTCCGCTGTAATGAAAAAAGCAACGGCTGTCACAACGGTGCTGGCAATGCTTTTCTGCATGGCCTCCTGCTCAAAAAAGGTTGAGGAAAAAACAGAGACCACCACCGTGGCGTCAAAGACCAACGTCCAGCAGGTCTATTCTCAGGCTCCCGCCGCGGTGTCAAAAGCCGAAACCGTTTTTGTAAACATGAAAACCGACGGCAGCAGGGAAAGTGTGAGCGTCACCGATTGGCTCCACACAGACAAAGGCGGAGTGCGCGTCAAGGACGTGAGCGACCTGAAAGATATATACAACATCAAGAGCGATATAGAGCCCATAATCAGCGGCCAAAATCTTATCTGGGATATGCCGGAGACCGACATTTATTACGGCGGCACAACGGACAAACAGCCCATCGTTGATTTTGAGATCAACTACTACCTTGACGGCAAAAAAATTTCCGCCGATAAAATAGCGGGCAAAAGCGGAAAGATCAAGGTAGAAGTAAATATGAAAAACAACGTTGAAAAAACCGTAAAAATCAACGGCAAAAACCAAAAAATATTTTTGCCCGTCATGGTGGTCGGCGGCATGATACTGCCCGAGTCGGATTTCTCGGGAATAACCGTTGAAAACGGGAGAGCCATCGGCGACGGCACAAAGGAGATCGTTGTTTTCTTCGGCATGCCGGGCATGAGCGAAAGCCTCGGGCTAAAGGAGATCGGCATCAAAGACATGGGTGGTCTTGTGGTTGGCAACACCGCCTCGGTCACAGCCGAGACCTTGAATTTCAGCCTGAGCAATATGTACTTTGCCGCCATACCCATAGGCTCCATGAACCTTGACCTGCAGGCGGGCGATTCCATGGAGGACATCAAGTCGATAATCACTGTCCTTAAAAATTTCCAGGACACCATCGGCGCCATGGATACAAAAAAGCTGATGTCCATCTTCACCTCGGATGTGAACGGGATCAAAAACCTGACCACCGTGCTGGGAGACGTTATCTCTCTATATAACAGCAACAAAGCGCTTATAAAAGTGCTCTCAAAATATTCCGATCCGGAGAGCGTGGAACAGCTCAAAAAGCTGCTGACCTTCCTGAGCGACGAAAAAAATCAAAAGGCGATTTCCACCCTGCTCAACTCCGATATTCTCAGTATGCTCACAGGCCTGTCGGAGCTGCGCGATACCGCTCCCCTGCTGGCCTCCCTGGCGGAGGAGCTGAAATCGCCGGAGGTCAAGGCGGCCATCGACAATTTGCCGGAGACCTTAAAACAGATCGCTGCAATACAGGCTGTGCTGGAAAGGAACAGCGACACCATCAACACTCTTTTCGATTTTATTTCCGGCAAGAACGGCGACAATTTTTCCAATCTTTTGTCTATACTTCAAAAGACAGATCTTTCCTCCCTCGCCGACAAATATTCCTCCCTCGCCGGCAATGCGGACCTGCTGCTGGAGAGGTGTGAAAAGTGGCTGGAGGCAGGCAGAGGATTCAAGATATTCACCAAAGCGACAGATCAGATGAGCACCTCGGTCACCTTCATCTATCAGACACCGTCCATCAAGGCTCAACCCTCGGCGGAGTCCGGCGCCCCGGCAAAAAGCGGCGAATCTCCCTTGGACAGTTTTATCAAAAAATTCAGATAAACGCTCTGTAAAAATGCCGTGCCAAAGACTTTGGCGCGGCATTTTTTTGTTTGAGCTATTGACTACAAAACAAAACGATTATATAATGTATCGGGTATTATAATGCGGTATTATGTGCCGCAAAAATAAAGATCGGAAACGGATTTTCGCAAATGGAGAACGATTACATCATCAACATCCTGGACACCCACGAAAGCGACGGTGAAAAAAGTCAGGCGGAGCTCACCACGGTGGGCAGCTTTTATCTTACGGATTACGGCTTTTCCCTTTCGTACAGAGAGCAGGACGAAACATTGAAAAACTGCGTGACCACCCTGGATATTTTCGGGCCGGACAAAGTGGTCATGTCCCGCACCGGGGACTACACTGCCGAGATGGTGCTTGAGAACAAAAAGCGCAACACCTGCCTTTACAGCACCCCCATGGGCGATCTTTTTATGGGCGTATACACAAAAAAGATCGAGCCCGGTCTAACTGCCGAGGGCGGCACCCTTGAACTTGAATATACAGTTGATTTCAACGCCGGAGTTCTCTACGAGAACCGACTGAGCATTTCGGTAAAAAAGGCGTTGTAAGTCAAGTTTCAATAATTACGGATGGTGAAAATTATGTCAAAATTAGTTTCAGCCGTGCAGAGCCAACTCAGAAAAATGATCCTTGAGGCCACAGGCAGAGCCATGTCTGAGGGCACCCTGCCCGCCCTTCCCACGGGAGGCTTCAACATCGAGACCCCGGCGGACAAAGCCAACGGCGACCTCTCCGCGAACGCGGCCATGTCCTGGGCAAGGGATCTTCATCTGCCCCCCAGAAAGATCGCCGACGCCATAGCGGAAAATCTCAGTCTCAAAGGCTCCTGCTTTGAACGCTGCCAGGTGGCGGGTCCCGGATTTCTGAATTTCTTTTTCAGCCCGGCATACTATGCCGATATCATCAAGGATATCATCGCGCAGGGCGATGATTACGGCCGCTCCGATTACGGCAAAGGCCAAAAGATCAACGTGGAATTCGTCTCCGCCAATCCGACCGGCCCAATGCATATGGGCAACGCCAGGGGCGGAGCTTTGGGCGACTGTCTTGCCGCTCTGCTGGACTATGCCGGTTACGACGTCTGCCGGGAGTTTTATATAAACGACGCAGGCAATCAGATCGAAAAATTCGGCCTGTCTCTGGATATCAGATACCGCCAGATATTTGAGGGCGAGGACGCTGTGGAGCTGCCGGAGGACAGCTATCACGGCGAGGATATCAAGGACAGGGCCCGCGAGTTTGCCGATATATACGGAGACAAGTATCTTTCCGTCTCTGAGGAGGAGCGCAGAAAGGCTCTTGTGGACTACGCCCTGCCCAAGAACATCGACGCCATGGAGACTAACCTTACAAAATACCGCATCAAATACGATGTTTGGTTTAAGGAAAGCGACCTGCACAACGGGGGCGAGCTTGCCGAAACCCTGAACATAATGAAGGAAAAAGGCCTGACCTACGAAAAGGACGGCGCCCTTTGGTACCGCGCCACCGAGCATGGAGGCGAAAAGGATGAGGTGCTCGTCCGCGCCAACGGCAACCCCACATACTTTGCCGCCGACATCGCCTACCACCGCAACAAGCTCGCGGTCAGAGGCTTTGACAGAGCCATTGATATCTGGGGCGCGGATCATCACGGCCATGTGGCGAGGATGAAAGGCGCTCTGGACGCCATCGGACTGGACGGCTCCAAGCTGGACGTTATCCTTATGCAGCTTGTCCGCCTGACCCGTGACGGGGAAGTCGTGAGGATGTCCAAGAGAAGCGGCAAAGCCATCACTCTGGTGGATCTGCTGGAGGAGATCCCCATTGACGCTGTGCGTTTTCTGTTCAATATGAGAGAACCGGCGTCACAGATGGAATTCAACCTGAGCCTTGCGGTGGAGCAAAGCGCCCAGAACCCCGTCTACTACTGCCAGTATGCCCACGCCAGGATCTGCAGCATATTTAAAAAGCTGGCAGAGGAGGGCATACAGCCCCGGGAGTGCACAGACGAAGAGCTTATGCTGCTCACAGCCCCCGAGGAGCAGGAGCTCATCCGCCACCTTTCCATGCTCACCGGCGAGATAATCACCGCGGCAAAAAACTACGACCCGGCAAAGATCACAAGATATACCATCGACCTTGCGACCCTGTTCCACAAGTTCTACAACGCCTGCAGGGTCAAATGTGACGACGAACCTCTTATGCAGGCAAGGATCTGCCTGTGTCAATGCGTCCGCAGCACGATCAAAAATGTTTTGTCCATGTACAAAATAACCGTGCCCGAGGCAATGTAAAGATCAACGTTGCTTAAATAAAAAGAAGAAAGGCTATGCCCTCCCGGTTTTCGCCGGCAGGGATACAATAAAAGTTATGAAAGACTACAGCGTTATAGTTATCGGCGCAGGCCCTGCCGGAATATTCACCGTGCTTGAAATGTACAAGCACGTATCACCCCGGACAAAGATCCTCATTGTTGACGAGGGTCGCTCCATCGACCACAGGAACTGCCCCGCCCGTGTCAACGGCGTTTGCGTGGGCTGCAAGCCCTGCAACATCATGAGCGGCTGGTCCGGCGCCGGAGCCTTCTCCGACGGCAAGCTCTCCCTCTCCGAGGAGGTGGGCGGCAATCTTACGGATTACCTGCCCGTTGACAAGGTCCGGGAGCTTATAAAATACACGGACAGCGTCTATCTTGATTTCGGCGCGCCGGAGCTTATCCACGGCCTCAACGACCGCAAGGTAGACGAGATAGCCTACGAATGCTCCAAGCACAACATCCACCTTGTCCGCTGCCCCGTGCGCCACATGGGCACCGAGTATTCCTTTGAAGTGCTCCGGGCAATGTACGAATATCTTTGCAAGATAGAGGGCTTTTCATTTATGGAGAACACCCACGCCGATCCCATAATCGAGAACGGCGCGGTAACGGGAGCGGAGCTCACCTTCAAAAACGGCGAAAAGAAAACCGTGACCGCCGACTACGTCGTTGCCGCCCCCGGCAGAGGCGGCGCTCAGTGGCTGGCAAAGATCGCCGCCGAAAACGATCTGGGCACAAAGAACAACGAAGTGGATATCGGCGTGCGCGTGGAGGTGCCCAACTCCGTTATGGATCCGGTCACCAAGCATCTTTACGAGGCAAAAATGGTCTATTATTCGGATACCTTTGAGAGCAAGGTGCGCACCTTCTGTATGAATCCCGGCGGAATAGTCAGCGAGGAGCACTATAACGCAGGCTTCAACACCTTTAAGGACAGCATCGCCGTTGTCAACGGCCACAGCTACGCGGACGAGACCATGCACACAGAGAACACAAACTTTGCCATGCTCGTCTCCACAAAGTTCACCGAGCCCTTCAACCAGCCCATTGAATACGGCAGATACATAGCCCAGCTGGGCAATATGCTCACAGGCGGCGGGGTTATGGTGCAGCGTCTGGGTGACCTGCTTCTGGGCAGGCGCACGGACTACACAAGGCTGAAAAAATCCACCACGCGACCCACCCTTGTCACAGCCGTGCCCGGCGACCTTTCCTTTGTGCTGCCCCACAGGCATCTGACAAGCATCATCGAGGCCATCCGCGCCTTTGACAAAATAGTACCCGGGCTTTATTCAAAGAACACCCTGCTTTACGGCATCGAGGTAAAATTCTATTCCTCAAAGATCACCGTCAGCGACAGCTTTGAAACAAAGGTCAAGGGGCTTTACGCCATCGGCGACGGCGCGGGCATCACAAGGGGACTTATGCAGGCCTCCGTCACAGGCGTTGTTGTGGCAAGAGACATCTGCGGCAAATAAAAACCATCCGAAGCCTTTGCAAGATCTTAAATCTTCACACGGGAAAAGTTATTTTTTACGAAGAAAAGCCGTATACTTATTTTGGTGACGGTAGTTTTGTTTGTATTTTTTAACGCCGGCGGCATTCTTCGTGCCGCCGGCAACGGATATCACGGCATTGATGTTGCTTCGCCCAACTGGGTGGGAGCTTTGGACGCTGCGAAGAACGCGCAGCAGATGCTTATTGCAGCCGCATTCAGTTACGATGCCGCCGACGCATGGGTATCTCTGCACGAAAAACAAAGCGGCAGCATCTGGCACATGACCATGACCACCCCGGGCTTTATCGGGAAGAACGGTCTGGGCAAAACCAGGGAGGGGGACGGCAAAACACCCGCCGGTGTGTTCCGTTTTAACCGCGCCTTCGGCATCGCCGACGATCCGGGCTGCGCGATTCCCTATGTCAAGGCGGATAAGGATACCTACTGGTCGGGGGATCCCCGCCACGGATTTTGCTACAACGAACTGGTCAGCCTTAAAGACCTCCCCGGTCTGGATGTGGAAAGCGGCAGCTCGGAGCGCATTGCCGACTACGTTTATCAATACCGGTATTGCCTGAATATAAGTTATAATGAGGATTGCGTTCCCGGGCGCGGTTCCGCAATCTTCCTGCACTGTCTTTCTCCGTCAAAGTCCTTTACAGACGGCTGTGTTGCCATCCCGGAGGATCACATGAGGTTCGTGATGCAGCGCGTCAACGGGAAAACGGCGGTGGTGATCGACACCTTTGAGGCTCTCTCGGGGATCGGCGCCCGTCCGTGGGAAAAATAAGCGCGAGAAAATATTTTTAACGGAATATTAGTTTATAATGAGAGAACGGAGCAACAGGATAGCCTGCTGCCCCGTTTTCTATTGTTGTACATCTCAATTTCCCAGCTGCCAGAACGCTACTGCCGCGGCGGCGGCAACATTGAGGGAATCAACGCCGTGTGACATGGGTATCTTCACCGTATAATCGCAACCGGCAACGGTGCTTTTCGCAAGCCCGTCTCCCTCGGTGCCCAGCAGCACCGCCAGTTTTTTCTCTGCGCAAAGTTTTTCGTCCCTTATGCTCACGGAATCATCCTCAAGCGCAAGGGCGGCGGTTTTAAAGCCCAGGGTATGCAGGAGCGCCACTATCTCCCGGGAGCCGCTGTCCGCCATAGTCCACGGTATCTGGAACACCGTGCCCATGCTCACCCGTATTGACCTGCGGTACAGGGGATCACTGCACCCGGAGGTCAGGATCACTCCGTCAAAGTTGAGCGCCGCCGCGCTGCGGAAGATGGCTCCCACATTGGTGGGATTAACCACGTCCTCCAACACCGCTATCCGCCCCGCTCCGCCGCAAATATCTTCGACCCCGGGCAAGGCTCTGCGCCGCATAAGGCAGAGCAGACCCCTCGTCAGCTTAAAACCGGTAAGCTCCGTGAGCACCTCAGGCTCCGCGGTAAAAACCGGGATATTGCCGCAGCGTTCGATTATCGGCCGCCCCTCCCCTTCAACGTGTTTTCTTTCCATCAAAAGTGAAACAGGCTCATACCCCGCGTCAAGGGCGCGCTGTACCACCTTTGGGCTCTCCGCTATAAATTTCCCTTCCTCCGGGCAGCGCAGATTTAACAGCTGAGCCTCCGTAAGTCTGGCGTAGGCGTCCAGCTCCGGGCTGAGAAGATCCGTTATCTCAATAATATTGCTCATACTCTTTAAAAATCGCACACGGCAAAGAAGCCTGCCTTCGGCCTCATACCGCTGAACAGCATGGGCTCATCATTTTCGTTGGTGAGCCTGTTCATATTGTGCTCGTCGTCTATCCCCCAAAACGTCACGCTGCTGATAGTATCCTTATGCCGGCGGAGAACCTTGAACATTTCCCTGTACTTTACGGTTTGAGCGTCTCTGAGCCACTGAGGTATATCATCATATTTTTCCTTGAGGGAGGACGTATAAAGAGACATATCTATCTCCGTCAGCTGGATATTATTTATGCCGATATTTTCAAAGGCCGTCAGCGTCCGCTCAAGCCCCCTTGAGACCTCCTTTGGCGAAAGGGTTTTCCAGTGCCCCTGTATGCCCACGGCGTCAATGGGTACCCCGTCCTCTCTCCATTTTTTGATATATTTCAGCATATAGTTGAGCTTATGGCTGCTCTTGATAAGAGAAGTCTCGTTCAAAACAAGAGTGGCGTCCGGAGCTATCTCACGGGCAAACTCAAAGGCCTTTGTGATAAACTCCTCACCGCAGTATTTATAGATCTCGCCCTTTTTGAACGGGCCGGCGGCATTGTAATTGAAAGGCTCGTTGACCACATCCCAGACCTTGATAACGTCCCCGTACCGCTCCATGATGACTTTCATATAATCATAGAGCCGGGCGTAGAAAACCTCCTTGCCGACAAAGCTGCAGTTTTCATCATAGAGCATCCAGCACTCGTCCCACACAAGGGTGTGACCCCGGAGCTTCATGCCGTTCTCGCGGCAAAATTCGCAAAGCCTGTCCACAGACTCAAAGTTCCAGGTATTTTCGTCCGGGTGGATATAGGGGAGTTTAAGCTCCACCTCCGGAGTAAGTGAGCTGAAATTTTTCTTTAAAAAGCTGCATATCTCCGGGCTGTATGTGTACCACGCCGCAACGGAGGTGCCGATATCGAAATATCCGGCATATGCATCCTTTAAACCTGTGTAATCCTCCGCGGCAAGTTCTTTTGAGTAGTCCCCCGCTCCGCCGTTGAGCAGGATCACCAAGGGAACTATCAGCGCCATTATCCTGACAAAAATTTTTGAAAGCATAAACAAAATTCTCCTAAAACGTGTCATATCCTTGTAAAGTACGCGGTGAAGCTCTCGCCATCCCTGTTAAGACACCCGGTTATATTCAGCCCCGCGTTCATAAGAAACGCGCCGGAATATATTTCTCCGTCCGCCTCGTTTTTGTAGTATGCGTTCTCATCAAGGCCCTTGAATTTTATAAAGTTCATTACGCAATCCCTTTTGAAAATACAGACCTCTGTGAACAGAAAGGCGCTTTTATCCTCCGCCACCAACTGCCACGCCGCCAGTCTCGGGTTTTCAAAGGGACTTATCAGCCTGTACAGGTCTCCTTTGCGGATAAGGTCATAATATTTGTGGTAATCCGCAACCTGTTTTTTGACGGTTTCCCTCTCCTCCGGCGTAAGCTTTCTGGGGTCAAGCTCATAGCCGAAGGTGCCCCACATGGCCACATCGCCCTTTGTCTTGTAATCCGTCCTGTCGCAGGCGGAAACATGGGCGCCCTGAGCGGAGGCAGGGTAGCACATGGAGGTGCCGAACTGTATGTAAAGCCGCTCGATGGGATCGGTGTTGTCGCTTGTCCAGATTTGGGGCGAGAAAGCGAGCATACCCGGGTCAAACCGTCCGCCGCCGCCGGAGCAGCCCTCGAATAAAATATCCGGGAAAGCTGTGACAAGCCTGTTCATAAGGTCGTAAGTGCCCATAATAAAGCGGTGGAAGAACTCCTTGCTCCGCTCCGGGGGCAGCAGGGCGGAACCCGCGTCGGATATATTCCTGTTAAAATCCCACTTGACGTAATCTATCTTGTTTTGGGAAAGCACGCTGTACATCTGGTTCCAGATATTATCGCGCACGTCCGCTCGGGAAACATCCAGCACGTACTGGTTCCTGCCTATCATCGGCTCCCTGCCGGGCACGTGAACGTGCCAGTCCGGATGGGCGCGGAACAGGTCGGAATCCGGGGAGATCATCTCCGGCTCGTACCAGATGCCGAACTTTAAACCCTGTTCATTCACCCGTTCAATAAGGGGCTTTAACCCTCCGGGCAGTTTTTCCTCGTTGACGAACCAATCCCCCAGAGAGCTGTTGTCGCAATTCCTTTTGCCGAACCAGCCGTCATCCATGACCAGCATTTCGATGCCCAGCTCCTTAGCGGACTTTGCAAAGGCGACAAGCTTCTCGGTGTCAAAGTCAAAGTACGCCGCCTCCCAGCTGTTTATCAGCAAGGGTCTTTTCTGAGTTTTGTATTTGCCTCTTATCAGGTTGTTGTTGTAGAACCTGTGGAAGATCCTGCTCATCTCCCCGATACCCTTATCCGTGAAAACCAGCACCGCCTCCGGGGAGCAGAAGGTCTCGCCGCTGTTGAGGCACCACTCAAAGCCCTCCGGGTTTATACCCATAATGAACCTCGTTGTGCCGTTGTGGTCGCATTCCGCAAGGGCGGAAAAGTTGCCGGAATAGACAAGATTGAAGCCGTAGACCTCGCCGTGATCCTCATCCGCGCCCCTTGAAACAAGGGCGGCAAAGGGGTTTTGGGCGTGGCCGGAAACGCCTCTCTTGCTCTCCACGCCCTGAACGCCGTGGGCAAGGGGACGCCTTTGTATGGAGCGCTCGCAGGCATGCCTGCCGTAGAGGGTGATCATATCCTTTTCCATATCGGGCAGGTCAAGACACAGGCTGAAGATCCTTTCGACGTGCAGAACCTTGTCCGTGGGGTTTTTCAGCCGGACGCTGCGCGTCATTACCGGGCAGTTTTCAAACACGGTGTATACCAGAACAGCCTGCAGACCCGTGACCTTATCCTCGGCGGTTATCTCAAGGGTCTGCGCCTCATCCTCCGTGTTGACGTAGGTTGAAGGCAGCGAAGGAATGGGCTTTTTGCCGGCGTAGATCTCGTGGGAAACGTAACGGATATCCGTCACGTTGTTCCCGTCGGCATTTCTCACGGACAGGGCGGATATCCGGAAATCCCCGGCGCCGTTGCAGCCGTATTCGATGGGGGCGGAATCCGGGGAAAAGCCGTGCTCCCCTATCACCGGATCGGACGGCGAAAAGGATGCGGACGGCAATCTTCTCTCAAAGCCGTTGAAATTTATGTCCGGGATCTTTTTGCCGTAATACAGATTAAGCAGATAATTTTCATCGTATATTTTGATAACGTAGCTGGTATTCAAGGTGTCCAGCTTGAAGATATTCTCTTTCTCATAAAAGGTGATCGGCATTAAAACACACTCCGTTTTCAGATTTTTATTTTTATCTACTTGGAATTATAGCATACCAAAATGACCGTTGTAAACCATTTATAAAAAATCCCTACGTTTTGCTTTTAATTTATGAATTCGGTTATTTTCCAATAATTTCAAAATTTTTATTGATACCGCCGGACAAGTGTGCTATAATACAAGTTACCTTAAAAAAAGACCCGAAAACATTTTCTGTTATTCGGCAGTCTTTTTACATTTAACGGAGTTGATATTATGGAGCGAATCATTGTTTTGCTTACCGCAGCGGCCTCGGTTCTGGCATTGCTCTTTGCGCTTTTCACCGCAAGGAAGATAATGAAGTTCGACGAGGGCACAGATCTTATGAAAAAGATCTCGCAATCGGTCCGCAAGGGAGCCAACGCTTATCTTAACAGGCAATACAGGATAGTCATCGTGTTCTTTGCCGTGATTTTCGTCATACTGTGCGTCATGGCGGCGTTTAAGCTGCTCACCCCTTATGTGCCCTTCGCGTTCCTGACCGGCGGCTTCTTCTCGGGTCTTTCCGGCTTTATCGGCATGAAGATCGCCACGGCGTCAAACGCCCGCACGGCCAACGCCTGCCGCAAGGATCTCAACGGCGGCCTCAGAGTTGCTTTTTCAGCCGGTTCCGTTATGGGCTTCACCGTTGTCGGTCTCGGACTTCTGGACATCACCCTTTGGTTCTTCCTGCTTAAATTTGTATTCAAGCTTCCCAATAACGAGATAACCAGCGCAATGCTCACCTTTGGTATGGGCGCTTCCTCAATGGCTCTTTTCGCCCGTGTGGGCGGCGGCATCTTCACAAAGGCCGCCGACGTGGGCGCAGACCTTGTGGGCAAGGTCGAAGCCGGCATCCCTGAGGATGACCCCAGAAACCCTGCCGTTATCGCCGACAACGTGGGCGACAACGTGGGCGACGTGGCCGGAATGGGCGCGGATCTTTACGAGAGCTACGTGGGTTCGATCATCTCCTCCTGCGCTCTGGGCGTTTCCGCGTTTTCCGCTCTTTCAGAAAGCGGAATGGATTTCAAGGCCATGGCTCTCCCCCTGTGCATCGCGGCCATCGGCGTGCTCTGTTCGGTTATCGGCACCTTCCTTGTGCGCACTAAAGAGGGCGCCACACAAAAGCAGCTGCTTTCCGCTCTTTCCAAGGGCACAAACTTCTCAGCCATTCTTATCGCGATAGTTTCCTTCCCGCTGGTGTGGTTCGTGCTGGGCAAAGAGCACTGGCAGATCTATCTTGCCATCCTCTCCGGACTTATCTCCGGTGTGCTCATCGGCAAATCCACCGAGTATTTTACATCCGACAGTTACAGCCCCACGAGAAAGCTTGCAAAATCCAGCGAGACCGGCACAGCCACGCTGATGATAAGCGGCCTTTCGGTGGGTATGCTCTCCACCCTTATCCCCATACTTATAGTTTCCGCCTGCGTGCTTATCTCCTACTTCGTTTCCGGCGGCAAAGCGGCCCCCTCAATGGGCCTTTACGGTATCGCCCTTGCGGCGGTGGGTATGCTCTCCACCCTGGGCATCACCCTTGCCACAGACGCCTACGGCCCCGTGGCTGACAACGCCGGCGGCATTGCCGAGATGGCAGGCCTTGACAAAAAGGTCAGGGAGCGCACGGACGCCCTTGATTCACTGGGCAACACCACAGCGGCAACGGGCAAAGGCTTCGCCATCGGTTCGGCGGCGCTTACAGCTCTTGCGCTTATGGCTTCTTACATAGATAAGATCAAATCCTTCGGCGCGGAAGCCGCGGAGAAGATCTCAAACCTCAACATAAACAACCCCACTGTGCTCATCGGCCTGTTCATCGGCGCCTGCCTGCCCTTCGTGTTCGCGGCGCTTACAATGAACTCAGTTGGCAGAGCGGCTCAGAGCGTGGTTATTGAAGTACGCAGACAGTTCAAGGAGATCAAGGGTCTGATGACCGGCGAAAACGACCCGGACTACGCAAAGTGCGTTGACCTTTGCACCAAGTCCAGCCTGCACGAAATGATCCTGCCCACCATCGTGGCGGTTATCGTTCCCATCGCCGTGGGTCTTATCCTCGGCTGCACAGGCGTTGTGGGTATGCTTGCCGGCGCAACTGCCACAGGCTTCCTTATGGCGGTATTTATGTCCAACTCGGGCGGCGCCTGGGATAACGCCAAGAAGTACATCGAGGGCGGCAACTTCGGCGGAAAAGGCTCCGAGAACCACAAGGCCGCCGTTGTGGGCGACACAGTTGGCGATCCCTTCAAGGACACCTCCGGCCCCGCCATCAACATCCTTATCAAGCTCCTGTCCATGGTCTCCATCGTTTTCGCGGCTCTTGTCGTGAAGATCTCAATACTCTGATATCACTCAAATAAAGTTCAAGGGAAGCTCCTTTTGTGGGAGCTTCCCTTTTTTGTGCTTTTTGAGGTGTGAAAATAGCCCACCGGTTAAATCGATGGGTTTTGATTTTATTTTCTGTATCATTCCAACGCGACGCTTTGCACCGCCGTGGTTCTGCCGGTTTTGTCATCGATCTCAAATATGCAGCCGCACATCACGCAGGGCAGGTCGGGGACTTCAAAACGGGCGGGCATACCGGTTTTCTGCCAGTTTATCGAGATCTCCGGAGAGATGCCGATGACCGACTGCTTGGGGCCTGTCATGCCAAGGTCGGTGATATAACCTGTGCCCTTTTCCAGCACCTGAGCGTCCGCAGTCTGAACGTGGGTGTGGGTGCCGAAAACGGCGGAGGCCCTGCCGTCAAGGTAAAAACCCATGGCACGCTTTTCAGATGTAGCCTCGGCGTGGAAATCAACAAGCTTTATCCTGCAGTCCTCCACCTCCTCCAGCACTCTGTCGATGCAGGTAAAGGGGTTTTCGTCCGGGTTGAGATCCACCTTGCCCATCAAATTTATCACCGCCACACGGACAAAGCCCATATCCGCTATCTCATAACCGGAGCCGGGGTTGCCTTTGTAAAAATTCGCCGGGCGGAGGATACTCCGGGAGGTGTCCAGCAGATCGTAGACCTCTCTGCGTCGGTAAACGTGGTTGCCGGTGGTTATGATATCCACGCCGCTGTCCAGCAGATGCCGGGCTGAGTCCGGGGTGATACCGTTGCCCCGGGCGGAGTTTTCGCCGTTGGCGATACAGAGGTCAATCTTATTCAGTTTTTTGAAAGAGGACAGGTGCCTGCGCACAAACTCGCAGCCCTGGCTCCCCACAACGTCGCCTATGGCAAAAATAATCAAAATAAACCCACCTGTAATTTATTATTCAACATCCTTGGGCTTTTTCATGGTCAGGGATATGCGCTTTTTGGCGGTATCCACTGAAATGACCCAAACCGTAACTATCTCCCCCACCTTGAGTACCTCGGAGGGATGTTTTATATATCTGTCCGTTATTTGCGAAACGTGAACAAGTCCGTCCTGATGCACGCCGATGTCCACAAAAGCTCCGAAGTCGATAACGTTCCTCACCGTGCCTTTGAGCTCCATACCGGGGACAAGGTCCTTCATATCCATAACGTCTGTGCGGAGCATGGGAGGGGGAAGCTCGTCCCTGGGGTCGCGCCCCGGGCGCCGCAGCTCCTTAATGATATCTTGCAGCGTGGGCAGGCCTACTCCCAGCCTTTCGGCGGTTTTTTCCTCGCCGCCCAGTTCGTCCACTCTGGCGGTTATTTCCTCAAGGCCGCCCTTCGATATATCTTTAAGAGTAAAGCCGCAATCCTCTAACAGAGCCTTTGCCACGTCGTAGCTTTCCGGGTGGACGGAGGTGTTGTCAAGGGCGTTTTTGCTCTCCGGCACTCTGAGGAAGCCGGCGCACTGTTCAAAGGCCTTTGCGCCGAGCTTTGGGACTTTTTTCAGCTGTGAACGGGAAGAAAAGGCTCCGTTCTCCTCCCGGTAATCGACTATATTTTTCGCCACCGTGGAGTTTATGCCGGCAACCCTTGTCAACAGGGACGGTGACGCCGTATTGAGGTCAACGCCCACGCTGTTTACGCAGTCCTCAACCACCCCGTCAAGAGCCTGGCTCAGCTCCTTTTTCGGCATATCGTGCTGATACTGCCCCACGCCGATGGCCTTGGGGTCAATCTTTACAAGCTCCGCAAGGGGATCCTGGAGCCGCCTTGCTATGGACACAGCGCTTCTCAGGGAAACGTCAAATTGGGGGAACTCCTCCGCCGCCAGCTTTGAGGCAGAGTAAACCGAGGCGCCCGCCTCGCTCACCACCATATAAGCCGCGTTGTTATCAAACTCACGGAGCAGCTCGGAGGTGAATATCTCCGTCTCCTTTGAGGCCGTTCCGTTGCCGATGGCGATTATCTCAACGCCGTATTTTTTGATAAGATTTTTTACCGTCGCCTTTGCGGCGTCCCTCTGAGCGTCTGAATGGGTGACGTATATTACGCCGGTGTCAAGCACCCTGCCCGTGGGGTCCACCACAGCCACCTTGCAGCCGGTGCGGTAACCGGGATCAAGGCCCAGAGCCACCTTGCCCTTGACAGGGGGCTGGAGCAGCAGCTCCCTGAGATTGACGGAAAAGAGCTTTATGGCGGAGGCCGCCGCCTTTTCTGTCATCATGCTGCGGATTTCGCGCTCGATGGAGGGGTAAATGAGCCTGTCGTAAGCGTCCTTGCCTGCGGCTCGGACAGTTTCGGTGCAGGGGGAATTGCCGCCGGGGGCAAGGGTCTCGGAGTTTATTGTGTTCGAGGCCTTTACAGGGTCCATTGTAACGCTGACCTTGAGTATGCCCTCCCGCTCGCCCCTGTCTATGGCAAGCACCCTGTGCTCGGCAATGCGGTTCACAGGCTCGCTGAAATCATAATACATTGTATATACGCTCTCAACCGTCTCGTCCGCGGCCTTGACGTTGACTATGCCGGTAACAGTAAAGAGGTTCCTCAGACGGCGGCGGATATTGGCGTTATCGGAGATATTCTCCGCGATTATATCCATTGCCCCCTGCAAGGCGTCCTGAGGAGTCTCCACGCCCTTTTCAGGATCCACATACCCCTCCGCCATAACTATGGGCTCCGGGGAATCCGGGCTCTGGGCATATATGGCCTCCGCCAGAGGCTCAAGCCCCTTCTCCTTTGCCACGGAGGCGCGGGTGCGGCGTTTGGGCTTGTACGGGCGGTAAATATCCTCGATCTCCGCCAAAGTTACCGCCTTGTCAAGGGCGGCGGCTATCTCGTCGGTCATTTTTTTCTGAGCCTCAATGGAGGCGTATACCTCGCCGCGGCGTTTATCCAGATTGCGCAGGTATTCCAGCCTTTCCGAAAGCTCCCTGAGCACCTGATCGTTCAGTGTGCCGTGAGCCTCCTTGCGGTAACGGGCAATAAAGGGTATGGTATTGCCCTCGTCTATAAGCTTTACCACGTTTTCAACCTGCCACTTTTGCAGGTGAAAATCGGATGTAAGTGCAGCGATTATATCCATAAAAACGTAACTCCTCGGTGCTGTTTATTTCTTTATTTGTCTGATATCCTTTCCGCAGAAGGGCAGGCAGATGTAATTGCCGATGATGCGGGAGGCTATGCGCTGGGTGTATTTTTCCTCCAGCTCCTCCGGTGAAAGGTTAGTGCTGATTATGGTAGGCAGCCCTGAAAGCAGCCTTGTATTTATAATGTTATAAAGCGCCGCCACGGTGAACTGGGTGGAGAATTCCGCGCCCAGATCGTCAATGACCAGCAGGTCGCAGCCAAGCAGAGCCTCCTCCGCCTCCCCGTCTCCGCCCCTTCCGAAGCGCTCTTTTTCAAGCTTGAGCATCAGGTTCTGGGCGGAACCGTAAACAACGCCCAGACCCTTTTTTACCGCGGCGGAGGCTATGGCAAGAGAAAGATGGGTCTTGCCCAGACCAGTGCCGCCGTACATAAGCACGCTGGGAGAGTCTGTGTCAAAATCCTCGGCGTAGCTTTTGCAAAACGTGAATATCTCCCCCATTTTTTTCCTGGGCACAACTCCCGTTGCGCCGTCCCTTGTTTCGGGGTAATATGAAAGGTTGAAGTTGTCAAAGCCGGATCTGTCCAGCGGGGCGTTGCCGCAAAGCTCCTTGTATGCCGCTGACCGGAGAAGCTCCTTGTAGCAGCCGCAGCGTCTGCCCTCAACAAAGCCCGTGTCCCTGCACTTGGGGCAGGTGTATTTTATCTCAAGATAATCCTCCGGGTACCCGGCGGAGACCAACAGAGCCTTACGCTCCTGCTGAACCTTAAGATTTTTTTCCGAGAGCTTGTCTATTTGCGCTTTCACGTCGCCTCCTGCGGCGATGATCCTGACTATTTCCGCTCCGGCTCCCGCCATTTCACGCTCCAGCTCGCCGATACGCGGCAGCTTTTTGAGCACCTCTTCCCGGCGCTCCCTCTGCCCGCCCTCGGCGGTTTGCCTGCGGCGTTCCAGCTCCCTGTCCGCACGGGCGCGGATCTTACTGTTGTAGTTCATGGTCTCACCTCGTCAACCGTTGTTGTTCTTCTTATTATATATGATCGGTTGTTCCAGCGCCTCGCGCTTATATTTGCCGATATCGTACGAAGCCTCTTTTTTCGTATCGCCGTTCTTTTTACCGTTCCTGCTCCTGGCTCTCTCCTCCTTGGCGGCCACAGCCTCCTCAACGGTTTTGATCCCGTTGGCGTGCCAGTTGCTCAGCACCTTATTCATGTAGGCAAAGCTCAGAGAGCCGGTATGATCCGCCATCTCCTCATAGGCCAGGTAGATCATATCAAAATCGTAACCGAACTCGTTTGACCAGGTGTACAGGAAGGCCGATTGAGATGTGGTGGGGTTCGGGGCGGAAAGACCCGCCTCCTTTGCCAGACGGCTCCAGAGCTTGCGGCAGGATTTGAGCTTTTCGATATGCTCGTCCGCTTTTTCGATGGTGTCTATCTCCTGCTCCGCCCAGTTTTTGCCCACGGAGGATATGTAGGAATTTGATACCTTGCCCACAGATGTGCAGTATTCAAGCAGCATCATTATAACGTCCACCGGCAGACCGTACTGGTCGCAGAGCATCAGCAGAACGCTCTGGGTATCGTAGCCTATGGTCCTGCCGAGCTTTGACTGAGCCTCGTTGAACAGATCCCTTATTTCCGCGGATTCCTTGCAACGGGCAAGGATCTGCTCGCTTGTGGGCTTGACCACCGGCAGATCGCTCAGCGTCTTTTTCTCCGGAACGACCGGCTGTTCCCCGTTTGCCCTGTTGACCGTGACCGGTGTATATACCGGGGAGGGGCTCTGCCCGTCCGCTATCAGGATACCGTGCTCCACCCAATACTGCAAAGCGTCGGCGGTGTCAGCCTTTGAAAGCCCTATGGCAGCGGAAAGTTTTTCTATATCCACACCCTCCGCGATATGCCGCAGCGACCAGAGCAACGCTTTCAGCTGAGCCGCTCCGGCAAGCCTTATATGGTCATCAACGATCTGTGCGGGCACCGTGAAAGCGGAACCCCAGACCGCCGGATTGAATGAGTATTTCACCTTAACCGCACACTCCTTCGTTTGGATCATCATGTACAATTATACACAAATGCCCAACAAAATTAAACGAATTTTTCCCGTTTTTTGATTTTTTACAACCGCACTTCAAAATCCACAACAGGTTGTAGTCCCCGGCGCGCTGCACCACAAGTCAATTCGCAAATTGACCAATTTATTGATATTTTTGTGAATTTGGTTATTATTGAAGCTTTTACAAAATATATTTACGGTACAAAATATAAAAATTTCATTTTTCTATTGACAAAATGTTCCCGAGTGAATAATATTTTATTAACAATAAGGCAAACTTGATTTTGAACAATATATTTGAAAGGATGTTTTGCATGATATTTGAAAAAGTTCGCGAGATCATTTGTCTCCAGTTTGAGCTTGACAAGGACAGCATCACCCCCGAAACCACACTTGACGAGCTGGACGCAGACAGCCTTGACATCGTTGACCTTGCAATGAGCCTTGAGGATGAATTCGATATGGAATTCCCCGAGGAAGTCGTTGAAGATTTTTCCTGCGTGGGAGATATTGTTAGATATATAGACGAAAACTAAGGAAGAAGGTTCTGTTTTTTGGCTGAGCAAAAAAAACTTGTTGAAGAAATAACCTCCATGGAGGAGGACTTCGCCAAATGGTACACGGACGTTGTAAAAAAGGCGGAGCTTATTGAATACACCAGCGTTAAAGGCTGTATGGTCATAAGGCCCTACGGCTATGCTATATGGGAGAATATCCAGCACATTCTCGACGGGATGTTCAAGGCCACAGGGCACGAAAACGTCTGTATGCCCATGTTCATCCCCGAGAGTCTGCTCCAGAAGGAGAAGGATCACGTTGAAGGCTTTGCCCCCGAGGTCGCCTGGGTCACCTACGGCGGCAACGAGAAGCTGGAGGACAGGCTCTGCGTCCGTCCCACCTCCGAAACCCTTTTCTGCGAGCATTACGCCAATATCATCCAATCCCACCGCGATCTGCCCAAGCTCTATAACCAGTGGGTCAGCGTGGTAAGGTGGGAGAAAACCACCCGTCCCTTCCTTCGCTCCAGAGAGTTCCTTTGGCAGGAGGGTCATACCATCCATGCAACAGCGGAGGAGGCTATCGAGGAGACCGAGCGTATGCTCAACGTCTACGCCGATTTCTGCCGGGACGCTCTGGCAATACCCGTTATCAAGGGCAAAAAGACCGAAAGCGACAAATTCGCCGGGGCTGTCTCCACCTACGCCATAGAGGCTCTTATGCACGACGGCAAGGCTTTGCAGGCAGGCACAAGCCATTTCTTCGGGGACGGTTTCGCCCGCGCCTTCGGCATACAGTTCACCAGCAAAGAGAATAAACTTGAATATCCTTTCCAGACCTCCTGGGGCGTTACCACCAGGCTCATTGGCGCCATCATAATGACCCACGGCGACAACAGCGGTCTTATCCTGCCGCCCCGTGTGGCTCCCATTCAGGTGGTCATCCTGCCCATCGCCCAGCACAAGCCCGGCGTGCTCGAAAAAGCTCGCGAGCTTAAGGAGAGGCTGGCGGGTTTCTGCCGCGTCAAGCTTGACGACTCCGACAACTCCGCAGGCTGGAAATTCTCCGAGTACGAGATGAAGGGCGTTCCCCTGAGGCTTGAGATCGGCCCCAAGGATATTGAAAAGAACCAGTGCGTCCTTGTCCGCAGAGATAACAGGGAGAAATATTTCGTCTCCCTTGACGAGCTTGAGACAAAGATTCCTGAGCTTCTGGACGCGGTTCATAACGGTCTTTATCAGAAGGCTCTTGAAAACCGTGAGAACAGAACATACTCCTGCACCTCCATTGACGAGATAAAGCAGGTTCTTGCCGAAAAGGGCGACGGCTTTGTCAAAGCCATGTGGTGCGGAGACGAGGCCTGCGAGGACAGCGTCAAGGAGCAGACCGGCGTGGGTTCACGCTGCATCCCCTTTGAGCAGGAGCATTTGAGCGACACCTGCGTCTGCTGCGGCAAGCCCGCAAAGGTCATGGTCTACTGGGGCAAGGCCTATTGATCTGAACATAAATATTTTAACGGAGCGGCTCTATGGAGCTGCTCCGTTTTCAGATGGCGCTTAAGCGGCACTAAAGATCACCCCGCAGGGACAACCTGCGGGGATCGTTTATTTCGACTTTTCTTTAATTGTTTTTATGGTTGAGATCAGCATTCGCCTGATTGCACCGCAATTGTTTTGGATTGGCTTATATGTTTCTTCATCTATATATCCGGTTTCAAACAACAGTTCAAGCCAATATTCCGTTTCGTAAACCTCTTTGAGTGATATTTCAAATTTTGATATAAAGTCTTTTGTTCCTTGCGCATACTGCGCCTCATGAATATTCGCGCCTATGGATGTTCCGCTCCTCAGCAACTGATTTGTCAGTACGGACTCACGACTGTTTTGCTTGATATCTCTGCAAAGAATAACGATCTGCTTTGAAAACTCTTTTGATTTAGAACGAAGTACGCTTTCAGCCATCATTATCACCTCATTTTAATTGCAGCAATTATTCATCGTTTTTAGTTATATTGCCGCTTACGCGGCAGTTATATTATGCCTATCGGCATAGTTATATTGCTCCCGTCGGTCGCAGTTATATTATATTCGCCTCCTTAACTGCGCGCAGCGCAATATAACTCGCGAAGCGAATATAACCGGGCGGAGCTCAATATAACTCGCCGCAGGCGAATATAACTGAAAAAAGCGTCTTTTGTCTACCGACAAAAGACACTTTTTTCTGGAGCTGGTGGACGGACTCGAACCCCCGACCTGCTGATTACAAATCAGCTGCTCTACCAACTGAGCTACACCAGCGCTGAATGCTTGAATAATATAACACAATTATTCGGTGTAGTCAAGGGGTTTTTTAAAAATATTTAAAAAACACGAAAAAGAGTCTCTTTAACATTATATGGTTATAATTATTATTGATTTTTTATTATGTTGTGTTATACTTTTAAGTGGAGTTTTTCAGCTTAACAATATCTTTCAAGGAGGTTTGTCATGGAAGCTATTCTGAAATTTGACTGGGCGGTCTTTCAATGGGTGGAGAACAATCTCTGGAACCCGGTTCTTGACAAAATTTTTCCCATCATAACCATTTTCGGCAACAAGGGGCTGTTTTGGATAATCCTTGCCCTGCTGCTCTGCGCTTCCAAGAAATACCGCCGTGTGGGCATAATCATGGCGGTGGCTATCATCCTGGACGGCGTTTCGGTGAACCTGATACTCAAAAACGTGTTCGCCCGGCCCCGCCCCTTTGATCTGGAGCTTTGGAAGGGCGTGTTCCAGTACCCGGGGCTTATCAAAAAACCGGTGGATTTCTCCTTCCCCTCCGGGCACACTGTGGTATGCTTTGCCGGGGCGGTCTCGCTGTTTGCCGCGGATAAAAAATGGATGGGCATTACCGGCATCATACTGGCGGCGCTTGTGGGCTTTTCGCGCATATACCTCCACGTGCAC
>CAMOTT010000008.1 GCA_946626015.1 uncultured Clostridia bacterium
GCTGAACGCACCTTCATTGAACGGGTGGAAACACAGGTGGCGATAGCGTTTGGGGCGTCCGTCCACCCGTTTACGAAGATCACACCCAAAGTAAGCAGCACCGTTACAAGAAGGGCAGGATTTGAAATTGTCTGTGAAATAAACTCGCCGAAAGTGACCGTCAAAGCATTACACCCTTACCGAAACAAATTGCCTCCGCCGCAATCAATGGCTACGATCAGAGGGAAATCCTTGAACACAAGGCGTTTAACACTTTCACATCCAAGCTCTTTAAAAGCTATTTCTTCACATTCCGTAATACATTTTGCCGCCAAAGCCCCGGCGCCGCCGATGGCGCACAGGTAAACCGCTCCGTTTCGCTCTATGGCGTCGCAGACAGCCTTGTTCCTTTCGCCCTTGCCGATCATGGCGGCAAGGCCCAGATCCAGCAATCTGGGCGCGTAGGGATCCATCCTGCCGGAGGTGGTGGGGCCGCAGCTGCCGATCACAGCGCCCTCGGGAGCCGGGGTGGGGCCGGCATAGTAGATGCAGGCTCCCTCCAGCTCAAAGGGCAGGGGCTTGCCCTCGTCAAGCAGGGCGCATATCTTTTTGTGCGCCGCGTCCCTTGAGGTATAAGCCACGCCGGAGAGCAGTACCCTGTCCCCGGCCTTGAGCTCGGCTGCCTTTGCTTTTAATTCGTCCGTTGAAATTTTATGTTCCATAATTATGCCGCCTCTGATGATATTATTCCTTGCCGGAGAACTTGTCGTTTATCTCGGAAATATCCGGGGGATAATAACCCTCGGCGGTTTCGGCGGCTTCCTTTGCCTTTTTTGACTTTGCGGACTTTGCCGGTTTTTTCTCCGGCTCCGCGGGCTTTTCGGAGAGCTCCTTGTTCTGCTTCTCCAGCTCCGCGAGCTTTTCCTTGAGGGCTTTTATCTCCTCATCTTTTTCCGCTGCGGTTTTTTCCAGTGCCTCTATTTTGCCCGTTATTTCTATTTTTTCCATCTGGAGCTTTTCTATACATTCAATAACACTTCCGCGTTTAAATCCGCCCAGCAACGACTTCTTAAAAACAAACTCTTCCTTCATTAACAAACTCCTTTCACGGTTGATCGGTAAATATTTTGCTTACTCCGCTGTCGATGAGCACAGGGGTCGTTTTGCCGTTGTACAGGTACAGTTCCCCTGTTCCCATCTCGGAATTTTTAACATAGGCTATACAGTCCTTGCTGTAATAAGCTATCTTTTCGGGATCCACGTTTATGTCGATCTCCTGCACTGTGCCATTGGTGCAAAGGCTCAGGCTGGGTATTGCTCCGTTGGGCTTGTGGGAAACCAGCAGGCTTCCGTCTCCGCAAACCGCAATGTCCTCCACCACCGACAGCAGCAGCACGCCGTTCAAGCCGGCATTCGGGTAATAGAAAAGGTCGCCGTTTTCCCTGCCGGAATCCACTTTAATATAGTAGTAGCCTTTTTCCGCCGGGATCACTTGAGTCACGTTATTGTCTATTGGATTGACAACGCTTATTCCGCTGTCGCCGAGCACAAGGCTCACAAGGCTGTTCTTTTCGCCCTCTTCGTCCTTGACAAGGGCGATAAGCTTGCTGCCGTTGTCCGTGAAGAAGAAGGACGCGGTCTCCGCCGAGTAGTCCTTTATCTCCTCCTCGCCGATCTTGCCCCCGGCGTTCACCGAAAGCGCCAGGCCGTCCGGCACCGCCGTCTCGGAAACAAGGGATTTGAGGTAATCCTCAAGGCTGCCCTTAAACTTTTTGGAGGCGGAAAGAGCCTCGTCTATTGTAATGGGCTCGCTCTGCTCTTTTGCTATGAGCCTGTATTTTGTGAAAACCACCCTGGGAGCGCCGGTTTTGTTCACCGCCACCACGCCGTTCACGGGCACGCCTTCACACACCACCGTCTCGGTCTTTTTCTCAAGGTCGTAGGCGCAGCAGGAACATTTTTCTTTGCTTATCATATCCTTTTCGACGCCCTTTTCAATGGCCTCGCGGATCTTATCTCTCTCCTGCTTGTTTTTATATTCGCGCTCTGCGGCGCCGTAGCTGATATAATCGTAGGTCTTAAAGCCAAGGACTTTAACGGCATAATCCTCCTTGTTGGGCTCGGTCATGGCCGCATCGGACTCCGCCTTGTCGTCGGTGATGACGTTATCAAAGGCGTAAGTCTCCGGCTTGCTTTCTTCCCCTGCCTCGACGCTGCGCATAAAATAGAGCTTGCCGCCGGGGGAGAACTCATCATAAAGCACCGACAGTATCCCGGAGAGTATCTTCTGGGCGCCGCCCGTCTGAGCTGCCCGGTAAAGGTCGATAAGCCCCTCCGTTTCGGAGCTGACCTCTGCAAAGAGGAAGGAGCCGTTTTCATCGCTTATAAAGTTTATTTTCCCGGCGCCCTTAAGCAGGTTTTCGGTTTTGCCGCTGTCTATATCGTATCTGTAAACCGTGTTGGAGGCGCCGTTGGTTTTAGCGTAGAAGAAATAGTCGCCCCTGTCCCGGGGGATATAAAAATCGTGTATCCCCGCGTCAAATTTGACGGCGGATCTCTCTTTGACGTTGTAGCAGTATGCGTCCATCTGCTTTTCCTGCGCCTTGGTGTAGATGATGTATCTGCCGTCCGGGGTTATATAGAACTCAATAACGGAGCTGTCTATCTTTACGCCGCCGGAGTCTATCTCCTCCCGGTTCCTCACGTCGAAGAAATAAAGGTCGTCTTTATATCTGTTGCTTTCGTGAACCTTGGAGAAGGCCGCGACTTTTCTGTCCTTTGAAAACTTGACCGATGATTCCTCGCCGCCCTCAAGGACGCCCTGCGAAAGATAGCTGGCAATGTGCAGGGTGCTGTTTTTGGCGTAGGCCACAGCGTATTCGTCGGCGTTGAAGGTGGCGGGTTCGCCGCTGTCACCAAACATCAATATCAAAGCCAGCGCGGCCACACCAATAATAACCGCGATAACGATGGATATAACAAGCTTCTTTTTACTCTTTTTGACCTTTGCTTTTTCAGCCGGAACAGGCTCCGTCTCCCCCGGAGTATAACCCTCCGGGGCAGGTGTGATCATCTGCTGCCTTGAGATATAGTCCTCGTAGGTGATCTCGCCGCTGATTATCTCCTCCAGCTCCTCGTCTGAGCAGTTGGAAAGATCTATCCCTTCCATGTCGCCGATATAAAATTCGCTGTCTTCTGTTGCCGCACCACCGTTTACCGCTTCCGCAGGGGGTTCTTTCTGCTCCTGTGCTCCGGGTTCGGGTTCTTCCGGAGCTCCGCCTGCGGAGGTGTATCCCTTTTCTTCGTCCACGGTGAACGCCTCCTTACCTGATGTGCATAGAATTCAATTCCGGCCTCCGCCGAAAGGAAAGCCTTTTGTCAATTCTTTTTCATTGCAATGGCGCGTTTTGCCTTCTCCACAATGTTGGCGGCGTCAAGGCCGAAGATCTTTAACAGCTCCGCCGCAGGGCCGGAACGGCCGAAGGTGTCCTCCACGCCCACGCGCACAACGGGAACGGGCAGGTTCTCTGAAAGAGTCTCCGCCACAGCGCCGCCCAGACCGCCGATGATATTGTGCTCCTCCGCAGTCACCACAGCGCCTGTCTGCTCCGCGGCTTTGATAATAAGCTCCTTGTCAAGGGGCTTAATAGTATGTATATTTATGACTTTTGCGGATATTCCTTCCGCCGCAAGAATGTCATAAGCTATAAGAGCCTCGTTCACCATAAGTCCGGTTGCAACGATGGTCACATCCGTGCCCTCACGGAGCGTTATGCCCTTGCCCATTTCAAATTTATAGTCCTCGCCGTTTATGCGGGGCACGGCGAGCCTGCCGAATCTCAGATAGACCGGCCCCTCATACTCCGCCGCGGCAAACACCGCAGCTCTGGCCTCCACATCGTCGGCGGGGTTGATTATAACCATGCCGGGGATGGTGCGCATGAGGGCGATATCCTCACAGCACTGGTGGGTGGCGCCGTCCTCGCCCACGGAGATGCCCGCGTGGGTGGCGCCGATCTTTACGTTGAGGTGGGAGTAGCCCAAGGTGTTGCGAACCTGCTCAAAGGCGCGGCCTGCGGCAAACATCGCAAAGGAGCTTGCGAACACGGTAAAGCCCGTTGTGGACAAACCGCCGGCAATGCTTATCATATTGCACTCGGCTATTCCGGTGTCAAAAAATCTCTCCGGGAAAGCCTTTTTGAACACGCCGGTCTTGGTGGCGGCGGCAAGGTCCGCGTCAAGCACGATCACTTTATCGTTGACGGCGCCCAGCTCCGCCAAAGCCTTTCCGTAGGCCTCTCTGGTTGCGGTTTTGATTATATCTGCCATAGTTGATACCTTCCTTATGTTTATCGGAAAATCCGTCAATTACCGTTTTCTAAGTTCGCCAGCTCTTCTTTGAGCTCGCTCATGGCCTGCTCATACTGCTCGGCGTTGGGCGCGGCGCCGTGCCAGGATACCTGATCCTCCATAAAGGAGACGCCCTTGCCCTTTGTGCTCTTGGCGATTATGGCCGTGGGCTTGCCCTTGAACTCCTCCGCAGCGTTGAAGGCTGCGTCTATTTCATCAAAGCTGTGGGCGCAGATCTCTATAACGTTCCAGCCGAAGGCGCGGAATTTTTCAACGATGGGATAGGGGGAATTGACCTCGGCCACGGTTCCGTCTATCTGAAGGTTGTTGTTGTCGATGACCGCCACAAGGTTATCCAGCCCCTTTGCCGAGGCGTACATGGCGGCCTCCCAGACCTGACCCTCCTGTATCTCTCCGTCGCCTAAAATAGTATAGACCCTGAAGCCCTTGCCGGAGACCTTGCCGCCCAGAGCCATACCCACAGCCGCGGATATGCCCTGACCCAGAGAGCCTGTGCTCATATCCACACCGGGAGTGGTCTTCATACAGGGATGACCCTGAAGATAGGAGTCGCTTTTACGCAGGGTGTTGAGATCCTCCACGGGGAAAAAGCCCCTGAGGGCAAGCGTGGCGTAAAGCGCCGGAGCGATGTGCCCCTTTGAGAGCACCATTCTGTCCCTGTCCTCCCACTTGGGGTTCTTGGGGTCCACGTTCATCTTGTTGAAATACAGATAAGTCAGGATATCCGCCGAGGACAGAGAGCCGCCGGGATGACCCGACTTGGCGTGATAAACGCCGTTTATTATGCCCATCCTGACCTGGCAGGCCTTGATTTTGAGTTGTTTTTTTACGGTTGCTTCCAAAGCAGCCACCTCCAGATGAATTTATTTTATCTTATCAAGAAAATCGGTGAAATATTCCGGCAGCTCTGCGGTGATCTCGATATATCTGCCGTCACGGGGATGAATAAAGCCTATCAGCCCCGCATGGAGGCACTGACCGCCGATGTCAACTCCGTTTTTTGGTCCGTATACTTTATCCCCGGCCACAGGATGCCCCAGGTATGCCATATGCACCCTTATCTGGTGGGTCCTGCCTGTTTCAAGCCGGAGCTTTATGTAGCTGTAATTCTTATATTCCTCAAGGACGCTGTAATGGGTCACGGCGTTCTTGGAGTTTTTGTATGTTACGCACATCTTTTTTCTGTCTTTTTCGCTTCGGCCGATGGGGGCGTCTACCGTGCCCTCCGGCTCTTTGAGGCGCCCGTATATGACCGCCCGGTATTCCCTCTTAAAGCTGTGCTCCTTTATCTGCTCCGAAAGCCCGATATGGGCAAAGTCGTTCTTTGCAACGACGAGCAGACCGCTGGTGTCCTTATCTATGCGGTGGACTATCCCCGGACGGATTACCCCGTTTATGCCGGAAAGTTTTCCGTCGCAGTGGTGCAAAAGGGCGTTGACCAGGGTGCCGTCAAGGTTTCCTGCCGCCGGGTGCACCACCATGCCTCTGGGTTTGTTGACCACAAGAAGATCCTCATCCTCGTAGCGTATATCCAGGGCGATATCCTCCGCCCTGGCCTCCAGCACCCGCAGCTCGGGCAGCTCGAGGACTATTACCGCGCCGGGGGAAGGCTTGTAGCTTTTGTCCACCTGTCTGCCATCCGCAGTTACGCCCCCGTCGTCCATTATCTTTTGGATATGGGAGCGGCTCATTTGAGGCAGCTGTTCCGCAATTACTTTATCTATTCTCTGACTGTTTGCCGGGCCCTCAAAAACAAATTCGACCCTGCTCACGCTGACCGCTCCTTTTTGATGTCGCGGACAAGTCCGGCGACAAGGTAGATTATCAGCACAAAGGAGCCCACCGTAACAAAGATATCCGCAACGTTGAACACGGCAAAATTCACGAACCGGAACTCAAAGAAATCAACAACAAAGCCACGGACTATCCTGTCATAAAGATTACCTGTTCCGCCGGCGATTATAAGCACGGCGCAAAAGAGATAGACCTTGTTGCTGAACCTCCCCGTAACCAGCAGGGCAAGCCCCGTAATTATGACTGCCGCCGTTATGACCGACAACAGCACGGTGCTGTTTGAAAAGGAGCCGAACACGGCGCCGGTGTTTTCAACGTAGCGAAAGCCCAGCACTCCCGGCAGAAAGTCCGCCGAGCCCACGGGCTTGAGCAGCTTGAGCGCAAGCACCTTTGACGCCTGATCCGCCCCGGCAAGCAGAGCGATAATAATCAGAGAAACATATTTTTTCATTATATAAGCAAACCTTACCCGAGTTATTTCTTAAAGAAGCCCTTAAAACGGCGGTGTGAGCCGTTATCGTCGTCATCAGGCTCCTCCGGAGCCTCTTCGTCATCGTCATCCTCATAATGACCCAGCTTGTAGTCGCCCTTTGCAAGGCTGAGAATGTCGTCGTCCTCATCATCGTCCTCAATCTCCGAGAAGTTGGGAACAAAGAACTTGAGATCCTCATCGTCCGGAGCCTCGTCATCATCGTCGTCTCCGCTGAGGAATTCGGAGATAGAGTCCATCGTGGGGAATTCCTCCGCGGCCTCCTCCGGCTCAGCCTCAAATGCTTCCGGCTCTGTTTCAACAGGCTCGCCGGGCTCCTGAGCTGTGACCTCCGGCTCTGCAACGGGTTCTGCAGCTGGCGCCGCAGGTTCTTCCGCAGGCTCCTCAACAACAGCCTCCGCCGGAGCTTCCGGGGCGGCCTCCCGTACCGGCTCCGCCGGGAGCTCGGGCGCCTCCACCTTGGGCATGGGGTACCTGACCTCATCATCGGTCACGTCCGGCAGGTTTTCGATCTCTTTGATCTGAGCCGCAAACTTTGAAAGCACCTGGAACTTGAAATCCTTTATAGTTTCTTTGAGCTCTTTTAACTGGGACTCATACTTGCTGAGTCTTGCGGCAGTCTCGTAATCCTGCTTGTCGGCTTTGTATTTAGCGTCCGACACTATTTTCTCCGCCTTTGCCTCGGCCTCCGCAATGATCTGCGCGGCCTTTGCGCGGACTTCCGTTTCTATCTTGGCGTATATGGCGTCGCTTTCGTTCTTGAGCCTGTCAGCCCTTGCCTGAGCCTCCGCCTCAATGGCGTTTGCCTTGTTTGTGCTGGTCTCGATAAGCTGCTTTGACTTGGCGGCCGCTTTCTGCTCGATCTCATCGGCGCTGCGCTGGGCTGTGAGCAAAGTCCGCTGGATAAGGTCCTTATCCTTGTTGCACTTGTCCACAGTGTCGGTAAGCGAGCTTATTTTTTTAAGCATTTCCGCGTTTTCGTCAAAAACCTTTTCGTAAGCCCTTGCCACGTTGTCGATAAAGGAGTCCACTTCCTCAGAGCGGTAAACGCCCTTGCCGGCAGACCTGAATTCATAAGATCTTATCTGAGCAGGTGTAAGCATATAATTCCATCCCTTCCGAACAAGTCAGTTATTTTATCAATGATTGTTAAAGGTGAAGTCTCCGGGGAAGGCGTTGCCCGGGTTAAAGGTTCCGTTTGACTGGATCTCATCCAGCATCTCGCCGCTGAAATCCACATTGTGGGGGGTGAACACATAGGCTCTGCCCGCAACGCGCTTGATAACGCCGTCATTGGCATAGGAAACGCCGTAGAGGAAATCCAGCACTCTGCGCGATTCCATATCGGGGCAGGTCTCAAGGTTGAGTATAACTATTTTGCCGTCATTGAGCAGATCCGCAACGGCGCCCACGTCGCCGAAACGGTCTATTTTCTGAAACACCACGTTTGAACCGTAAACTGAAGAGCTGTGACTGTACACGATATCACCCTTTTTCTTATGCATATTGACCACGTTTGACGAGTCGTTTACAGAATACTCCCTTGCGGGGTACTGCTGTTCAGGCTCATCCTCAAATCTTCTTCCCCCTCTGCGGCTCTGATTGCCGCCGAAGTCATCTTCTTCCTCTCCTGTAAGCATATCCTCCGTCTCGTCAAAATACCTCTCCTCCGAAACGTTGAACATATCCTTGATCTTTCCAAAGACGCCCATACTTGTTTCCTCCTTGTTTTTATTTCATTCCATTAAAAATTATCTGTAATTTCTTTGCCCGAAGATCGCCGAACCGACTCTCACAAGGGTGGACCCCTCTGCGACGGCCTCCCGGAAATCCCCCGACATACCCATAGACAAAATATCCATATATACATTATCTATGTTTTTGTTGTCAATGTCAATAAACAGTTTTCTCATCTGAGAAAAAAGTTTTCTCGTTTCCGCCGGGTTTTCCAGAAGGGGCGGCACGGTCATAAGGCCCCGGACACGCACGCCCCGGGTTTCGGCTATCTCCCCGATCATCTCCCCGGCGTTTTCTGGAGTTATACCGAATTTGTTTTCATCGTTGCCCACGTTGACTTCCACAAGGATATCCGTCACAATGCCCTTTAAAACCGACTGCCTGCCGATCTCCCGGGCAAGCTTTACGGAGTCAACGGATTCGATCATATCTACGTTGCCAACTATCTTGCCGACTTTGTTAGTCTGGAGGTGGCCTATCAGGTGCGCCTTGCAGGTCGAAAGGTCAAGCTCCTCCTTTTTGCCCAGGAACTCCTGGACCTTGTTTTCGCCGATAAGCTCCACGCCCAAAGAGATGGCGTGGTTGATATATACAGGCTCCACGGTCTTGGTCACAGCCATAAGGGTGACCTCCCCGGGATCCCTGCCGCTTTTTACCGCGGCCTCCTCAATGCTGAAGCGAACCGCCTTAAGCCCCTCCTCCACAGAGGCGCAGGCTTTCTCAATAAATGATCTTTCCATCCCTCAAATCCTTTCCTGCGGTTATCACCTTGTCGTAGATCTGTACCTCTTTGGCATTAAGCTTGTCCGTGGAGATCTTCACAAGAACGTAATCGGCCTCGGAGTGGAGGATCGTTATATCCTTGCGCTTGACAGTGGTCTTGTTGAGTATATAGACAAACTTGACGTCTTTGTCCTCGACCTTTTCCGTCCTTACCGCCGCCTGGGGGATCTTGTAGCCCGTGTAGGTCTTCATAACAATCCGGGCCTCCCCCTTGCGCAGGTTGAGGATGTTCTCGCTGGTCTCAAGCCCGGACATCACCACCGCCGCTTTTTCTCCCCCCTGAGGGATTTTTACCGACTCCACCTTTAAGGTGAGCCTGCCCAGACCGGATTCCGGAAGGATCAGCTTGTAGCTTCCGCCCTCCGTCAGCTCGGCGGCGGACTTTTTATCCATAACGGCGCAGAGATACCACTTGTGATTTTTGATAAGCCTGCCCATAGGTTTGCCGTTCTGCTCAGGCTGAGCCTTGATGGCCGCTTCTATTTTCTCCACGGTAACATTCATAACGTCGTTATATTGCAAGGTGTTTTCAAGCCCGTCCGTGTTGCCCATAAAAAAGCCGGAGGTTTCAGCGTAGACCTCCTGTATGTTGGACATACTGCCCTTGAGAGCCGCCAGCCTTTCGGTAAGCTGTGAGATCTGCTGAGAAAAATCCATCCTGCCGTTTATGGCGATATCCTGCCTCGTTTTTTTGTCCGCGTAGGCTTTTACTCCCTTGTCAAAGTCGGAAAGCTTGCCGCTGTCCGCTATATCCAGAAGGTCGGCAAAGGCGGATCTTATCTGCAGCTTTACAGACTCCAGCTTAACGGTGTTTACGTTGGACATGGAAGAGAGCTGTTTATAGTATTCTATATCCGACTCGACCTCAAGCATCTCGGAATAAGCCGAGGCGTCCTTCTCGCTTTTGCAGACCACCGCTATTTTGTCTCTTTCCGCCACCCGGTCTCCGTTGCTCACAAGAGGGATGGCCTGCTCCGAAGAATTAGAGGACAGGTATTCCTCATCCCTGACGACAAAGAAGTTCATCGTCGCCGTAACTTCTTTAGTGCCCCTCAGCACAAGCTCCGTTGAAACGCCGTTGAAGTTGAGGAAATATTTGAAATATATGAAGGTGCCCAGCAGCAGAACGACTGCCGCCGCTATGATTATGATCTTCTTTTTGCCTGAAAAAAAACCGGCCTTTTCCACTGTGCTGATTCAGCTCCTTTCACTTATTGCCCCCGCCCCTCCAGAAAGCTCTTCACGATCTCTGCGGCCCGGGCTCCGGGGTCCTCTTTGTCAATATATATTCTGTGCGCCCGTTCGTTCCTGTTGAACCAGGTAAGCTGGCGCTTGGCGTAGCGTCTTGTTTCCCGTTTGAGTTTTTCCACCGCCTGTTCAAGGGTGACCTCCCCGGAAAAATACGGAGCCAGCTCCTTGTAGCCGATGGCCTGCCTTGCCGTGGCTCCCAGCCCCCCGGAAAGCGCCTCCCGGGCCTCGGCCTCAAGGCCGTTTTTGAGCATCTCATCCACCCGGCGGTCTATCCTGCCGTAAAGGAACTGCCTGTCCTCCGCCGTGAGGAACAAAACGCAGGCCTCATAGGGCGTCGGGGTCTTTCTGGAAGCCTCTATCTGCTGGGTCATGGTTTTGCCGGAGGAATAGTAGAGCTCCAGCGCCCTGACCACTCTTTTTACGTTGTTGGGGTGCAGCCCGGCGGCGCTTTCCGGGTCTATTTTCATAAGCTCCGCCAGCAAGACCTCCGCGCCCTCCGTCTCCGCCCTTTTGTTGAGCCTTTGCCGCAGTTCAAGATCGGTGTCGCTTTCGGTAAAGCGGATGTTATTCAGCAGCGAGTCTATATAAAGCCCTGTCCCCCCCACCAGCACAGGCAGCCTGCCCCGGGAATTTATATCCCTTATGCAGGCCTCCGCCGCCTTGCAGTAGTCCGAAACGCTGTACCGCTCCTCCGGGGAGAGGAAATCCACCATATGATGGGGAACGCCCTCCATCTCCTCCGGGGCTGGCTTTGCCGTGGCAATGCTCATGCCCCTGTATATCTGCATGGAGTCCGCGCAAACGGCCTCCCCGTTGAAGGCTTTGCACAGCTCCACCGCAAGAGCCGTCTTGCCGGAGGCCGTGGGGCCGACCACCGCCACTATGGGTATCTTACTGAATTCTGCCAAAGCTTTTCTCCATTTCTTTTCGGGTCATTTCTATCATTACCGGCCTGCCGTGGGGGCAGAACTTTACCTCCGGCATGGACAGGAGCTGATCCACGAATTTCCGCGCCTCGTATTCCGAGGTGAGATCCCCGGCCTTTATGGCGGCGCGGCAGGCAATGTTTTCGTAAAGCCAGTCCAGCTTTTCCGGGGTCAGATCCTGTTTGTTTGAGATGAGATACCCGGCTATCTCCGCTACCAGCATCTCCACGTCCTCTGTGGAAAGGTTCATGGGGCACTCCCTGACTATCACCGTGCCGGAGCCGAAATCGTCTATGCCGTAACCGGCCTGCGCCAGCAGATCAAGGTTGTCCACCACGGCGGAATATTCCTCCTTGCTCAGGCTCACCGTTACGGGCATGAGCAGCTGGGAATCGGGTCTTGTTTCTCTGCTTTTAAGGTCGTTGTAGATCATGCGCTCATGGGCGGCGTGCTTGTCGATTATCAGCATTTTGTCGCCGCATTCAACCAGCAGATAGGTGCCGAACAGCTCCCCCACGTAGCGGTGATCCTCCGGCGCAGCCTCTTTTATGACCTCCGCCGGTTTTGCCTCTTTGTGTGCGGTCTCCACGGATGGAGCCGGTAAATTTGCAGGCTCCGGGGCAGGGGCTTCTTTTTCCGGCTCCGCCTTTACAGGCTCCGTCGGGGGCAGTCGGCCTGTGTTTACAAGGTCGAACTCCCTGTCGTTGCCCACAGCGGAAGGATCCTTAAGCCCCCCGGACGCCGGTTTTGCCGCTCCGGGCTTTTTGAGCTCGCCGCTGAACTGCTCCGCCGGCTTCCTCTGCCAGAAATCCTCCGCCGGGACAGGCTTTGCCGGGGCGCTCTCCCTTGTGACGGCGGAAAAGCTCATCTGCTTTGACTCCGTTACCGCGTTGAGATTTTTAACGTAGGAATTTATGGCCGCCGCAGGGGTCAGCTTGGGGCGGAAATCCCCTCCGGTAAGAGCGTTTTTTGCCCCGTAATAAACGGCGTTGAATACCGGCCTGTCGTCGGCGAAACGCACTTCTATTTTTGAGGGATGCACGTTCACATCCACCGTGTGCGGCGGAATTATTATATTGAGCACGCAGGCCGGGAATTTGCCTGCCATAATGGAATTTTTATATGCCTCCGACAGAGCCGCCGAGCCTGTGCCGGTTCTTATAAACCTGCCGTTGAGGAAAAAATACTGCATATTTCTGTTGGGGCGGGAGGCAAGGGGTTTTGAGATAAAGCCCTCTACCCGGACGCCATCCAGCTCGTATTTAACGGGGATAAGGGTCTCGAAAAACTCTTTGCCCAGCACGGAGTAGACCGCGCTGCCCAGATCCCCTCTGCCCTCTGTGCGCAGGATCTCCTTGTCGTCCCTTATAAACCTGACAGCCACCTCCGGGTGGGAAAGGGCTATCCTGTCCACCGCCGCCGCCACGGAGTTGCCCTCGGTGACGTCCTTTTTGAGGAACTTCATCCTCGCCGGGGTGTTGAAGAACAGATCCCGCACCACTATGGTGGTGCCCACCGGGCAGCCTGCGTCGTCAAGGAGCTGCTCCTCGCCGCCCTCGATCCTGTAATGGGTGCCCACGTCGCTGTCCCCGGTTCTGGTCATGATATCCACCGAGGCCACGGAGGCCACCGACGCCAGCGCCTCCCCCCGGAAGCCCAGGGTGAGGATGGAATCCAGATCGTCCTCGCAGGAAATTTTGCTTGTGGCGTGGCTCAGAAAGGCGTTGCGAATGTCGCCCCGGTCGATGCCGCAGCCGTTATCCGTTACTCTGATGTATTTTATGCCGCCGTTTTTTATCTCCACCGTGATGGATCTCGCCCCGGCGTCTATGGAGTTCTCCATAAGCTCCTTTACAACGGAAGAGGGGCGCTCCACCACCTCGCCTGCCGCGATAAGGTCGGCAAGCTGTTTGGGCAGCAGGTTTATTTTAGGCATGATACTCACCTCGGTTTGAGTAAATTTACTTTGTATGTTTTACATAGACCCGCTCTCTTTTTTAAGCTCATACAGGAAGGTCAGAGCCTCGATGGGGGTCAGTGTGTTGACGTCAAGCAATCTGATCTTGTCCGCTATGGCGCTGTCCGCGTTGGAGGCGAAGGAGGTCTGCGCCGGTTCCTCCTCCGGCTCTGCCGCCTCCGGGGAGGCCGTGGGTCTGACGGCGGTTTTTTCCATCTCGCGCAGGCACTTTTTAGCCCGATTCACCACCGGCTCAGGCACTCCGGCCAGCTTTGCCACCTCGATGCCGTAGCTGCCGTCCGCGCCGCCTCTGACTATCCTGCGCAGGAAGGTTATATCGTCCCCGCGTTTTTTCACCGCAATGTTGTAGTTTTTTATTCCGCCGATAAGGTTTTCAAGCTCAGTGAGCTCGTGGTAATGTGTGGCAAACAGGGTCTTTGCCCCAAGGGTCTTTTTGTCCACCGCGTATTCCAGCACGGCGCGGGCGATGCTCATGCCGTCAAAGGTGGAGGTGCCCCTGCCGATCTCGTCAAAAATTATAAGGCTCTTGCTTGTGGCTGATTTCAGTATGGCCGCCACCTCGTTCATCTCCACCATAAAAGTGGATTGGCCGGCGGCAAGGTCATCCGAGGCGCCCACTCTTGTGAAAATGCTGTCCACAAGGCCGATCCGGGCGTAAGACGCCGGAACGAAGCTGCCCAGATGCGCCATGAGCACTATCAGCGCCACCTGCCGCATATAGGTGGATTTGCCCGCCATATTGGGGCCGGTGATGACCTGACAGCGGTTATCCCCGCAGTCCAGCAGGGTGTCGTTGGGCACAAAGGGAGAGTCCCTGAGCATATTTTCCACCACGGGATGCCTGCCCTCTTTGATGTCTATTACGCTGTCGGCGCACATTTCCGGGCAGGTGTAGTTGTTGAGCGCCGCAGTGTGGGCAAGGGAGCACAGCACGTCAAGCTGCGCCACGGCGGAGGCCGTGTGTTTTATCCGCAGATATTCCGCCGCGGTCTTTTCCCTTATCTGGTTGAAAATCTCGTATTCCAGCTTGACTATCCTGTCGTTGGCGCCGAGGATCTTGGACTCCAGCTCCTTGAGCTCCTGAGTGATGAACCGCTCGCAGTTGGCGAGGGTCTGCTTCCTGATGTATGTGTCCGGCACACATTCGATGAAGGCCTTGGACACTTCTATATAATATCCGAAAACACGGTTGTATCCGATTTTAAGCTTTTTTATTCCTGTTTTCTGCTGTTCGCTGTTCTCTATATCCGCAAGGAACTTCTTGCTGTCCCTGACTATGCTTCTAAGCTCGTCCAGCTCCTGATTGTACCCGTCCCTGATAAGCTCCCCCTCGCGCACGGAGAAGGGCGGCTCCTCAACTATGGCGCCGTCTATCATGGAGCCGATATCCTCAAGGGTGTCGATCTCCCTGTACAGCTCCCTGAGATAGGCGCTGCCGCAATCCTGAATGAGCTCTTTTATCTGCGGCAGCTTCCGCACCGTGGCGTAAAGTCCCCTGAGCTCCCGGGCGTTGGCCGTGCCGTAGACTATCCTGGTCATCATTCTCTCTATATCCTGCACCCCGGCAAGGAAGATCATTTCATCGTTGCGCAGAACCGGGTCGTCGCAAAGCTCCCCCACCGCGTTCTGCCGCTTGATTATCCTCGGGATGTTGGTCAGGGGGCGCTCGATCCAGCTGCGCAGCAGCCTTTTGCCCATGGGGGTCTTTGTCTGATCCAGCACCCAGAGCAGAGAGCCCTTTTTCTCCTTGCTCCTCATGGTTTCGCAAAGCTCAAGGTTGCGCCTTGAGGAAGCGTCTATCCTGAGATACTGCTCGTCGTTGAAGAAATCAATGCTCTGTATGTTGCTCAAATCGTTTTTCTCCGTCTCCCGAAGGTAGTTGAGCAGCGCTCCAAGGGCGATGACCGCCTGTTGTGACTCCTCAAGCTCCAGCTCTCCGAGAGTTTCCGCCTTGAACTGCTCCAGAACGGTTTTGCGGCACGCCTCGAAGTCCTCGCCGCTCCCATCTATCCTCTGAGCCATAACGTCCATGCGCCGGGAGATGAAATCCCTGATCTTCTCCCTTTCAAGGATACCCTCGCCGTACAGTATCTCCGAGGGGGAAAACTTGGCAAGCTCGTTGATGATCTTGCCGTCCAGATCCGGCTTGCCCAACTGGGTCAGGCTTACCGTGCCAGTGGAAATATCCGCGAAGCAAATACCGGCGCAGTTCCCGTCGCAGGTCATACAGCAGAGGAAGTTGTTCTTTGACTCGTCCAGCATATTGCTCTCTATGACCGTACCCGGAGTTATTACCCGGATAACGTCACGCCGCACGAGACCCTTGGCAAGCTCCGGATCCTCCGTCTGCTCGCAGATAGCCACCTTGTACCCCCGCGAAACCAGCTTTGCTATGTAGCTGTCCGCGCTGTGGAAGGGCACGCCGCACATGGGCGCCCTCTCCTCCTGACCGCAGTTTCTGCCGGTAAGCACAAGCTCCAGCTCCCTTGACGCTGTTTCGGCATCCTCGAAAAACATCTCATAAAAATCCCCGAGCCTGTACATAAGGATAGCGTCCTTGTACTGCTCTTTGATCTCAAAATATTGCCGCATCATGGGAGTAAATTCTGCCATAAGATCCAAATCCTTTCAACGTCCGGGGAACGCGGCGCGCCGCCGTTTTGTTTTAAGCTGACCTTCAGGCAGACCGGAGTTTCCGCGACCGGCCTGCCCGGAGGGAATATTTTAATGACAGCCGGAGCAGCTGCTGCACTCACCGCCGCAGTTGTGCTCCTGATAGGGTTCGCAGGTCATGGGGTCCTCACCCATCGCCGCCTGAGAAAGGATGCCTGTGATATACTTCATCAGGGCGTCCATTTCGTTCATGGCCTTTTCAAACTCCTGCATATTGGGGTTCTCTCTGACCTGCTTGTAGATGAGCTCAAACTCATTTTCGTATGCGTCCAGCTTCTGCTGGTTGGGCTCCTCGCTGGAGGCCTCGTGCTGATAGGACATCTGGATAAGCTTGATGCGCTGCATCTGCTCGTTGAGCTCCTTGTCCTCGTCGTTCTTTCTGTGCGCCTCGGCAAAGTTCAGGTAACGCTGATCCTGCTGAAGCGCCGCCGCAAGTTCTCTTGTCATTTTAATAAGATCCATAATTTTCTACCTCTGTTTCTTTAAAATATTTAACCGAAAAACGGTTTGTTTACTGATTTACTTCCTCACCGAACAAGATCCAGGTCTTTGGCTCGGTGACCTTGACGTTGACAAAGCTGCCCACCTTGTCCGCCGTTCCGGGGAACTCGATTATCACGTTGCCCTCTGTCCTGCCCGAAAGCAGACCCTTCTCCGAAACGCCCTCGCACAGCACCCGGAAGACCTTGCCCTTCATGGCGGCGGTGCGTCTGCCCGCTATGCTCTCCTGAAGCTCGCAAAGCTCCTTGAACCAAACGCCCTTTTCCTCCCTTGTTACAGGGTCGGGCATGGAGGCGGCCTTTGTTCCCTCCCTTGGAGAAAAAATGAATGTGAAAAGGGAGGTGTATTCCACCTCTTTGATGAGGGATAAGGTGTCGCAAAACTCCTCGTAGGTCTCCCCGGGGAAGCCCACAATTATATCGCTGGTGATGGAAAGGCCGGGCATTTTTTCCCGGGCGTAGCGTATGAGCTCCAGATATTTCTCCCGGTCATAATGCCGGTTCATCTCCTTTAGCACCCTGTCGTTGCCGCTCTGCACCGGCAGGTGCAGGTGCTTTGCCACCTTGCCGCACTCCGCCATGGCGTCCAGCAGCTCAAAGGTGCAGTCCTTCGGGTGGGAGGTCATAAAGCGGATGATGAAATCCCCCGGGATATCGTTGAGCCTGCGCAAAAGCTCCGCGAAGTTTATGCCGCAGTCCAGACCCTTGCCGTAGGAATTCACGTTCTGCCCCAGAAGGGTTATCTCTTTATAGCCCTGAGCCGCAAGCTCCTTCGCCTCGTTAATTATTACCTCCGGCGCCCTGCTCCGCTCCCTGCCCCTGACGTAGGGCACGATGCAGTAGCTGCAAAAGTTGTTGCAGCCGTACATTATCGGCAGCCATGCTTTAAAGGCGCTGTCCCTGCGAAGGGGGACGTTTTCAACTATTTTACCGTCCTCCGAGGGGATCTCAAAGACCCTTGAGCCGCCGCACAGCACACGGTACATCAGCTCCGGCAGCCTGTGGATAACGTGGGTGCCGAAAACCAGATCGACAAAGGGGTAGCTTTTTTGTATCCGCTCCGCAACGCGCTGCTGCTGCATCATACAGCCGCAAAGGGCGATTTTAAGGGAGGGCTTGGCTTTTTTTAAATTCTTGAGCGCCCCCACGTTGCCGAACACCCTGTCCTCCGCGTGCTCACGGATGGCACAGGTGTTGTAGAGCACAAGATCGGCGTCCTCAAGGGTGTCGGTAAACCCGTAGCCCATTTCGGCCAACATACCCTTGATGCGCTCGCTGTCCGCCACGTTGCCCTGGCAGCCGTAGGTGTGCACAAAGGCCAATGGCTCCTTCGGCTCGAACCGGGAGACCAGCACGGTTTTCACAAGGGCGGAGTATTCCTCCTGCCTTGCCTGCTCCGTCTGAGCCTGCTGTGTATCTTTAGACAAATTCCGCACTTCCTTAAACTTTACTCTCTGTGCCACTTGATGCCCTGGGGCGTGTCCTCAAGGACTATGCCCATGCTCTTGAGCTGATCGCGGATACGGTCGGCCTCCGCCCAGTTCTTCTCTTTACGGGCGGCTGTTCTTGCCTCGATAAGAGCCTCCACCTCCGCGTCAAGGCTGTCTTCACCTTCGCGGTTGTAGACCAGACCAAGCACGCCGGTGAGCTCATCGAATATCTTTGCCGCCTCCGCACAAAGGGGCGCGGAACCGGAGTTGATGACACTGCTGTTTATCTCCCGGACAAGCTCGAACACAACGCCGATGGCGTCCGCGGTGTTGAGGTCGTCCTCCATGGCGTCGATAAACTTCTGACGGTAGACCTCAAAGGCCTTAAGCGTCTCTTCGTCCGCCGCCTTGTCCTCCGCCCCGTTCTTGAGGGCGAAATCAAGGTTATCCCGGCAGTTGTAGAGCCTTGTGAGAGCCGACTTGCACTGCTCGATTATATCCACGCTGTAATTGATGGGGCTGCGGTACTGGGAGGAGATCATCAGGTAGCGTATTGGCTCATAGCCGTATTTCTCCGCCACGTCCCGCACCGTAAAGAAGTTGCCCAGGGATTTTGACATTTTAACATTGTCTACGTTTATGTAGCCGTTGTGCATCCAGTAATTGGCAAAGGGCACGCCGTTGCAGCACTCGCTCTGGGCTATCTCGTTCTCGTGATGGGGGAAGATGAGATCCTGACCGCCGCAGTGTATGTCGATGGTCTCGCCCAGATACCTGCGAACCATTGCCGAGCACTCAATGTGCCAGCCCGGCCTGCCGTGACCCCAAGGGGATTCCCAGTAGGGCTCCCCGGGCTTTGCCACCTTCCACAGGGCGAAATCCATGGGGTTGCGCTTTATCTCACCCACCATTATGCGGGCGCCTGCCTCCAGCTCCTCAAGGGGCTGATGGGAGAGCTTGCCGTAATCCTTGAACTTTTCTGGGCTGAAGTAAACGTCCCCCTCCGTCTCGTAGGCGAAGTCCTTCTCGATAAGGGTCGAAACGATGGCGATTATCTCGTCGATATTCTCCGTTGCCTTGGGATGGACGGTGGCCTCGCGGATGTTCATGCCCTTTGCGTCCACCCAGAACTCCTTGATATATTTTTCGGAGACGGTCTTGTAATCCGAGCCCTCCTCAATGGCGCGCTTGATTATTTTGTCGTCGATATCCGTGAAATTCTGCACGAAGTTCACTTTGTAGCCCCTGTACTCCATGTATCTGCGCATAACGTCGAAAACGCAGAGAGGACGGGCGTTGCCTATGTGGATAAAGTTGTAGACCGTGGGGCCGCAGGCGTAGATCTTAAGCTCGCCCGGGGTCAGGGTCTTGAGCTCCTCTTTTTGTCTTGTAAGCGTGTTGTAGATCTTCATTGTTCTTTATTTCCCTCTTCCATGATTTTTCTGAGTTCGTCAATTTGCAGCTGCAGGGCGCAGAGCTGCTGGGAGACCGGGTCGGGGATGTGTATCTGATCCAGTTCGTCCACCCTCTGGCCGTCCCGCCGGACGACCCTCGCGGGCACGCCCACGGCGGTACAGTTGGGGGGTATCTCGTTGAGCACAACGGCGCCCGCGGCAATGTTTGTATTATCCCCCACTTTAAACGGGCCCAGCACCTTAGCACCGGAGCCGATCATCACGTTGTTGCCGATGGTGGGGTGCCTCTTGCCGGTATGCTTGCCCGTACCGCCAAGGGTCACGCCCTGATAGATGGTGACGTTGTCGCCTATCACGGTCGTTTCACCGATGACCACGCCTGTGCCGTGGTCTATAAAAAATCTTTTGCCTATCTGCGCGGCCGGGTGGATCTCTATCCCCGTCTTTGACGCCGCGCGCTGAGATATATATCTCGCCATGAAGAACAGCCTGTGCTCATAGCACCAGTGCGCCTTGCGGTACATCCTCAGTGCCCGGAGCCCCGGGTACAAAAGCATGACCTCCAGAGCGGAACGGGCCGCCGGGTCGCGCTCCCGGACACAGGCGATATCCTCCCTCAATGTCTTGAACATAAAACTCCTCCGAATAAATATACAAAACCCCGCGCGTCGGCGCAGGGTTCGGGATTGGTACATTGGGCCGATTATTTATATAATACTACAACCGGGCGCGAAATGCATCAATTTTTTTAAATTTTTTAATAATTATAGATAATATAATATTTTCCTTGGGGTTTTGCCCCGGTTTTTTCGGCATAGTGCCGATTTCACTTTGAAAAATCAATGATCTTGCGGCTCTGCACACAGTAGATCACACCGGAAACCACCGCAAGCGCCGCCGTGATCCACAAAAGGATGTTTGAGACCGCAGGCAGGGAAACGGAGGCTCCGTTAAAGATGCCGAGGCTCTCCTCCAGCTCCGCCAAAATCAGGATAACCACGATAAACACAAGCTGGCTCACTGTTTTAAGCTTGCCCCAGATGTTTGCCGGGATGACCGTGCCCTGAGCGGAGGCGATGAGCCTGACGGAGGTCACGGCGAACTCACGGGTGAGCACTATCATAACTATCCAGACGCTGCACCAGCCCAGCTTAAGGAAGGCCAGCAGGGCGGCGGTGGTGAGCATTTTGTCCGCCACCGGGTCGAGCAGCTTGCCGAAAACGGTGATCTGGTTGTATTTCCTGGCTATTTTGCCGTCAAGGGCGTCCGTTACCGCGCCCGCCGCAAAGATTATCAAAGCCCAAAGATATCTGTGAGGCAGGGGCAGAAACATAAACAGCAGATAAACGGGAGCTATTATCATCCTGATAAGGGTCAGCCTGTTGGGAATGTTCATTTTTTTCACCTCACACAGTTTTGCCTATAAGGTCGTATTCGTTGACACCGATTATTTCCACATCCACAAAATCCCCGTTCTCCAGATTGTCCGGGCAGGTGAATTTTACCTCGCCGTCGATCTCCGGTGCGTCCATGTAAGTCCTGCCGGAATAGCTGTCCGAATATCCGTCGTAATCCTCAACGATGACCTTGTAGACCTTGCCTATCTTCTGCTCGTTTTTAAGGGTCACTATCTCGAACTGATCCTGCATTATTATCTCGCCCCGGCGCTGTTTTGTCTCCTCATCAACCTGGTTTTCCATTGCCGCCGCAGGCGTGCCCTCCTGAGGCGAGTAGGAGAAGCAGCCCAGCCGGTCGAACTCCACCTCGTTGACAAAGGAGGCAAGGTTCTCAAACTCGTCCTCTCCCTCCCCGGGGAAGCCCAAAATAAAGGTGGTGCGGATAACAACGTCCGGGATCCGCTCCCTGAGTTTTTCAATGAGCGCCCGTATCTCGTCGGAGGTGCCGCGCCTGTTCATGGCGGTGAGAATATCGTCGTCGATGTGCTGCAGAGGCAGGTCGATATAGTGGAGCACCTTTGGATTTTCCGCGATAACGTCTATCAGCTCCTCCGTGACCTCGTCCGGGTAGCAGTACATGAGCCTTATCCATTCGATGCCCTGTATCTCGCTGAGCCTGTTGAGCAGCTCCGGCAGCTTGAGCCCGCCGTAAAGATCAAGGCCGTATTTGGTGGTATCCTGCGCGATGACTATCAGCTCCTTGACTCCGCTTTGGGCAAGCTGACGGGCCTCTTCAAGGATATTTTCCATATCCCTGCTTCTGAAATCCCCGCGAATGGAGGGAATTGTGCAATATGTACACCTGTTTGAGCAGCCCTCGGCTATCTTGAGATAAGCCCAGTGGCCGGGCGTGGTGAGCAGCCTCTGACCGCAGAGGGGCAGGTCTGTTTTTGGCGGGAAGGAGTAGATCTTTTCCCCCTCGATGACCCTGCGGACTATATCCGCCATTTCGCCGTTGCAGCCGATGCCCAGCACGGCGTCCACCTCCGGGATCTCGTTGAGCACCTCCTCGCCGAACCTTTGCGCCATACAGCCGGTGACGATGATCTTGCCCACTATCCCTTCATCCTTGAGCTCGGTCATATCAAGGACGTTTTCGATGGCCTCCTTGACAGCATCGTCAATAAAGCCGCAGGTGTTGATTATCACAGCGTCGCAGCCGTCAACGTAATCCACTATCTCAAAGCCCTTTTCCTCAAGGGCGGCCAGCATTATCTCCGCGTCCACCTGATTTTTGGGGCAGCCCAAAGAAATAAGTCCGATCTTATAAGGCATAGTTACCATCCTTTCGTTTTCCGTTCATTCGGGCAGTTCGACGTCAAACTCGCTCATGGCCTTGCGGATGTCCGAATAATCGTAGCCCAGCCTGACAAGTGCGTTGAACGCCCTGTCTCTGGCCTTTTGATCCCTTTGCCATGAGCTGTATTTTGTCTCCAATAAGTTTATAATACGACTTACGGGCTCAATGTCAATAGCCTGCGTGATATTATTTGCGATTTCGGGGGAAATTCCCCTTTGCAGCAGCTCAAACCTGATGCCCCGGGGGCTGAGCCCCTTGCGCTCAAGCAGCTCCTCCGCCAGCCTTTCCGCAAAGCGGAGATCGTCCACGAGCCCCAGCTCCTTGAGCCGCTCCACGGCGCTTTCCGCGCAGTCTGCGTCAAAGCTCCTGCGGAGCTTGAGCAAAAGCTCCTTTTCCCCGTGCTCCCTCCGGGAGACCAGCTCCACCGCCTTATTAAAAGCGCAACGGCGACCTGCCGCCTTTTTCAAGGCGGCAAGTTCACCGTCGTCTATCTCGTCCTCTGAGACATAGCCGCAGGTGTACCAAAAATCCTCATCCACCGTCATCAGGTACTCTCCATCAACAGAAATGTGAATTTTATTCACCTTGCCTCTTTTTGCCGTGAGCTTCATTATTCATCGTCCTCAACGGCGATATCCAGCTTTACTCTGCCCGCCTTTTTTGCTCCGGCAGGCTCACGGACAGCCGCCGGTCTCGGCTCCGCCGGGGCGATCTCCGGGGCTTTCCTTTCGGCCGTATCCTTTTCGATAACGGCGAGCACCTTTCCGGCTATCTCCTCCCGGAGCTCCGGGTTTGCGTTGAGGGTCTCTTTTACGTTATCCCTGCCCTGACCCAGACGGTTGCCCTCGTAGGAGAACCACGCGCCGCTCTTTTCAACTATATTGTTCTTGACAGCAAGGTCAAGTATCTCGCCTGCGCGGGAAATGCCCTTGCCGTACATGATATCGAACTCCGCCTCTTTGAAGGGGGGCGAGACCTTGTTTTTGACTATCTTTGCCTTGGTGTGGGAGCCGATTATCTCCGAGCCGGATTTAAGCTGCTCCACCCTGCGCACGTCGATCCTCATGGAGGCGTAGAACTTAAGCGCCCTGCCCCCGGTGGTGACCTCCGGGTTGCCGTAAACCACGCCCACCTTTTCGCGGAGCTGGTTGATAAAGATTATAAGCGTATTGGATTTTGCGATGGCTCCGGCCAGCTTGCGCAGAGCCTGGGACATAAGCCTTGCGTGAAGACCCACGTGGGAGTCGCCCATATCCCCCTCGATCTCCGCCCGGGGAACGAGAGCCGCGACGGAGTCTATTACGATAACGTCCAGCGCGCCTGAGCGGACAAGAGCCTCCGCTATCTCAAGAGCCTGCTCGCCGTTGTCCGGCTGGGAAACAAGAAGGGAATCCACGTCCACCCCGAGATTTGCGGCATACACCGGGTCAAGGGCGTGCTCCGCGTCTATAAAGGCCGCCTCTCCCCCCGCCTTTTGCGCCTCCGCAACAACGTGGAGAGCCAGGGTTGTTTTGCCCGAGGACTCCGGGCCGTAGATCTCGATTATCCTGCCCCTGGGGAGGCCGCCTATACCTGTGGCGATATCAAGAGACAGGGAGCCTGTGGAGATAGCCTCCACGTTCATCGAGGCGTTCTGCCCCAGACGCATGATGGCGCCCTTGCCGTAGGTTTTTTCTATTTGTATCAATGCGGTTTCCAATGCTTTTTGTTTGTCTGCCATATCTTTGTTCCTTTCTCCGCGGGTTTACCGCACAAATGTTCGCTGAGATCATTATACATTAAGCCGCTCCAAAAAGCAATACTTTTTTAAAAAATTATTTTCGGTAATAATCGTTGGAGGTGTCCCTGTGGGAGACCACCAGCTCCGCCACCTTATCAAAGTGTTCCGCGTCAAAAAATCCGACGGAATGGCTCCTGAAGCTGCCGCTGGAAAGTATGGTCATATTGAGGTTGGCGGCGTTCATGCCGGAGATGAGGAAGTTTGTCCTCGTCCTCATACGCTGAACGTCCGCAAAACGGAGTATGCCGGTTTTTCTGTCGAAAAAGCCCTTGGTGTACATGACCCTTTCCCCGTCATATGAAATGCTCTGTGAGATATATTCAAAGAGCTTTGTAACAAAGGATATGCCGAACACAAGGCCGCAGATAAGGTACTTGTGGTTGATGTTGAAGAACAGCACCGGCAGGGAGAATACGGTGCGTTTGAGCGCCGTCCACAAGGCCATTACTATGCCTGCCTTGCTGTACTTGTAGACCTGCCCCTCCGGCACAAAGTCCGGCACGCACTGTTTTATTATCTCCTGAGCCTGAGCCTCTTTGACCATCAGGCAGAGCAGGGGCACCTCGTTGCGCTCGTTGCCCATGCCCACCACCGCCACCTCAAGGGAGCAGTAGCCGAAAAGCCTTGCCAGCAGGGGGCGCTTTATGACAAGCCCGTTTATCTTCTCGTAGCCGAAGTTATAGGCGCTCTTTTTCATCATACCGTAGTTGATGTGTACCCCGGCGTCGTCACATTCAACGGTGTAATCCCCCAGGTTGAGGGTGCCCCAGACCACGTTTGCCAGCCGGGTGAGCAGGATGACCCCCACGGAGATCAGGGCTTTTTTTATGTTGTCGCTGTTTCTGGTGAAGATCGGGGCGATGAGTATAAGGGAGTAGGACGTGAGCATACTCATTATCGGCAGGCTCATAAGCTTGTGGCGCAGGGCGCCTTTATAATCGAAATGGGCTATCTTTTTACGGGGCTTTTCCGAGACCTCTTCCTCTTTATATTGATCCCCCATGCACCTGCGCTTGATGGCAAGGAGCTCGTTTTTGAGCTGTTCCGCTTTATCCGCCCGGAGAATGAACACAAAGTCCGTTTTCCCCGCAGTGCTGGCGGAGTTTATATCTATCTTGACCTTTGCCGTGCCCACAAGCCGCTCAAAGACGTTCCGCTCCGCGTTCACCGTGGCGATGTTCTCGATGGGCAGGGTCGTCAGCCGGGCGTTCATGGTGTGGCGCTCGTAAACGAAATTGTCGCCTTTGATGAAGAACACCGTCTTTCTCCACCGAAGGAAGGACACTATGATTATGATTATGGAAAGCAGGATAAGGGCAAGTCCGCCGAAGAGGATATAGATCTGCCTCTCCTCGGCCTTTTGGAAAAGCTCCCGCCAAACGGAGGGCTTGAAAACGTCGGTCTTGCTGCGGAACACCTGGCTGTAACCCATGGAAAGCAGAAAGACTATAACCGCGCCCAGCCGCTCCGCGATAATGCTTATATGATTGCGCGTCGGTTTTTCAAACATCACCGTTTTCCTCCGGTTCGCTTCTTGCAATGTTTCCCACGCGTCTGTTGAGCAGCATGGCGATATCGTCCGCCACCTCCGGCTCAAGGAACCGGAACGAGGCGTTGGAGCCTGCCGTGGTAACGGTGACCTTCTCCACCCCCACGTAGGTGTCAAGGGGGCCGCGTTTTACGTCGATCTGATGTATGCGGTCAATGGGAACAATGGTGCGCTTTACCCAGAACAGGCCCTCGATTATCTCCACCCTGTCGTCGGCAAGGAGGTATTTATAACGCTTGAACCGCACCGGAGGCGCAAAAATAAAGAACAGCAGAGCCAGCGCAAAGGCCGCGCCGCAGGCTATGCCGCCCCACAGGACGTAGCCCTCTATGGCGAGATAGATAAACAGGGCTATCCCGGGGATCACTCCCAGGAGAACGGAGCTTATCCCGGCTGTTATGCGCATGAGCTTGAGCGCCTTTTTCGACGGCGTTTTGTATTCCATAAAATCAAACCTCGTTTGTTATTCGTAGGATTTTATTATACCAGCACAGGCGTTTCAATACAAGAGAATAATGGAATTGTGCCGCAACTTTTTTAAAGATCATCAGCTCTGTACAACGATCACAAAGGGTTAAGAACCAGTTATTCCGTTGAGTTTCTTCTCCGGGTCGCCATCTGATGAGCCGCAAAGAGCCGCCCGCAAGCGCAAATAGGTGCAGGCACGACCGCATGAGACGTTTTGTCTCCCTTTGCAACAGGGGAAGCTGATAAATACGTACTTGTAGT
>CAMOTT010000009.1 GCA_946626015.1 uncultured Clostridia bacterium
GGATTGGCCTCGTTGATGAGCCGGATAGCCTCGGCCTGAGCCTTCTGGATGGAGCGGATAGCCTCCGCCTCGCCCTCCGCCTCGCGGATCTTGGACTCCTTGACAGCCTCCGCGTGGAGGATAGCGGACTGCTTCTCGCCCTCCGCGTAAAGGATCTGGCTCTCCTTCTGCCCCTCGGCCACAAGGATCTTGCTGGCCTTTTCGCCCTCTGCTCTGAGGATGGCCTCACGGCGCTGACGCTCTGCCTTCATTTGCTTCTCCATGGCGTCCTGTATCTCCGCGGGAGGCATAATGTTCTTGAGCTCAACACGGTTGACCTTGATGCCCCAGGGGTCTGTTGCCTCGTCAAGGATGCCTCTGATCTTAGCGTTGATTGTATCGCGGGAGGTGAGGGTGTGGTCAAGCTCCAGCTCGCCGATGATGTTCCTCAGGGTGGTCGCGGTAAGGTTCTCAATGGCGGAAATGGGGCGCTCCACACCGTAGGTGTACAGCTTGGGGTCGGTTATCTGATAGAAAACGACTGTGTCTATCTGCATGGTGACGTTATCTTTTGTAATAACCGGCTGGGGCGGAAAATCCACCACCTGCTCCTTGAGGGAGACTGTTTTTGAGATCTTTTCGATCAGGGGGATCTTAACGTGGAAGCCCGTCTGCCAGGTCGTGCTGTAAGCGCCCAGACGCTCGATGACATAGGCCTTTGACTGGGGTACGATCTTGACGTTTGAAACTACGATGATAAGGATGATACCTACGATTATTCCGAGAACTACGAAGGGACCCATAATAACACTCCTTTTTATTTTGATTTTTATTCCACGATGACCTTGACGCCTTCGATCTTTTTAACGGTCACCGTTTCTCCCTGTTTTATAACCTCGCCGTTAAGGGAGCGAGCCGTCCAGGTCACTCCGCCCACCGAAACAAGCCCGGTTGCGGCGATGTTGTTTATCTCTTCAAGCACCGTGGCGGTCTGCCCGATACATCGGTCCGCGTTGGTGGGTTGGATCTTTTTTGCGGTCATCTTTTTGACCAGGGGTCTTGTCAGCAGCAGCGTGAGCAGTGAAACCCCGAAAAAAACCACCCATTGCAGCCAGACGGCCGCGTGAAGAAGCTCCGCTATCAGCGCCGCCAGGGAACCGGCTGCGAACCAGATGGTCACAAGCTGAACCGTTGCGGCTTCCACCGCGACAAAAACGACGGTGAGGATTATCCAGAACACGGGCATATAGTTTTCCATTCTCACACCTCTTCTCTTTCGATTTAAGTTCTGCAGAACACAGCGGGTTTTCCCCGTCTGTCAGCAGAATTATAGCACAAGCTTTTTTGCTTTGCAACAGGTTAAAATCGGCATTTTGGAACATATCGTGGCTCAAAAGATATCTAACCACAATATATAGTGGATATTCCAAATATGCTATACTTCTCCTTGTATTCAAATTTTGCAAAAATATTTTTATACCCAAAGTATAATTCTGAGGGGCGTCGCGCGGAATATATACGCGCAGTTTACTCTTTTATATTTTTCTTTGTATTTTTTTAAGGTAACATAAAATAATAATAGCGGAAGGCAAACGCGCAAAAAACAAGGAGAATGTGATAAAAATGAAAAAAATATCCGTTATTGTTTTGACGGCGGCGCTGATCCTGCTCACAGCCTGTTCCGGCAAAAGCAACATCGAAATCACCGCCACAAAAAACGAGATGGCCGCCAACGGGCCGGTGGAGAGGACGCAAGCCCCCGCGACCGACCCTGAAACAACCGCGGCGAAGGAAGACCAAACCGCCGGAACAACGAAGAGGTCCCTGTCGAAGAAAGCAATACATCACAGCTTCGGCGTGGCCAAAGACGGAAAGCCCCACAGCATCTCGGTCACCAATCAGAGGTTTTTGGAGACCGGCGGCTTTAATGCCGTTGTCTACGACACAAAAACGCAGTCAAAGGCGCTTTACCTGACCTTTGACTGCGGCTGGGAAAACGGGTATACGAACAAGGTGCTTGACACCCTCAAGGAGAAAAAGGTGCCGGCAGCCTTTTTCTGCACCCTCGAAAACATCAAGGCTGAGCCGGAGCTCACCGCCCGGATAATAAACGAGGGGCACATTTTAGGCAACCACTCAACAAAGCACCCGGATTTCAGCAAAATAAGCGGGGAGCGGATGGTGGAGGAGATAAAGACCTGCGAAAACTATCTCAAAGAAAACTATAACTATTCCGCTCCGTTTTTCAGGTTTCCGGAGGGCACCTATTCCGAGTACGCCCTTGAGGTCGTACAGTCTCTGGGCTACAAGTCCGTGTTCTGGTCCCTTGCCTACGCGGACTGGGACGTGAACAGCACAAAGGGCGGAGACTACGCCTTTGAGACCGTTACGGCAAGGCTCCACCCCGGAGCGATCATCCTGCTCCACGCCGTTTCTCCCGACAACGCGGAGGCACTGGGCAGGATCATAGACGAGGCGCGGGCGCAGGGATATGAGTTCAGGTCTCTGTATGACCTGCCGTGACGGAAACAGCCTCTGTCCCCGCCGGCGCGGTGGTGGTATAAAGCTCCGGCGGATCAAAGCCCTGAATAAAGCCGTTGATCTCCGTTGAACACACGTCGCCGCCGATCACCGCGCCATTATAGACAAGGATATTCCCGTAAACGCTGCCCGGTTTGCTCTCGTAGCCCGGGTAGTTTTTTATTGAGTAGGTCCACCGTTTGACCCGCTTGCCGGCATAGGGGGCAAGGTCAAGGTTCTGCCCCAGCTGGATGTCGTTGTATTTTTTGTATTCTTCATCGAATTCCTCCGGGATGATGACCTCCGCCACCTCCGCGGGATCCTCGTCGAACTCCCAGCCGAACTGGGAGAGAAAGGCCACCCTTTCGGCGGCGTTGCCCGCCTTGAGACTTATGGCTCCGTCCTTTGCCGCCGGGGCGTCCTTTGAGAAAACGCTCAAAAGGATCACCGCCGCCGCCACAAACAGGATCAGTAGCGCCAGCTTGAGCTTTGATGATTTTACAGAGAAAACAAACATAGTCGTCCGCCTTTCCGGGATCGGCCGCCGGCTGCTCCGCCGGGTATTACCGCAGCGGTGAGGGGCCGCCTCCGCAAACATATTCGCAAAAATATATATGCGGCGGAAAGGAAAGATATTCTATTTCTCGTGGGGGCGGGAGACAAGGGAGGCTATCAATCCGCACAGCACGGCTGCGGTGATGCCTGCGGAGCCGGAGGTCAGCGGGCCGGTAAGTATGCCCAGCGCGCCCTTTTGGGCAATGGCCTCCTTTACGCCCTGGGTTATAGCGTAGCCGAAGCCCGTCAGGGGGATGGTGGCGCCTGCCCCCGCCCAGTCAACAATGGGGCCGTACAGACCCACGCCGCCCAGAAAGACCCCTGCCACAACGTACATCACAAGGATCTTCCCCGGGGTGAGCCGGGTGGTGTCGATAAGGAGCTGACCGATGGCGCAGAGGATGCCGCCAACGAAAAAAGCTTTGAAAAAATCAGGGATATATTCCATGCTTGAACCTGCCTTACTGTTTTTTATTATCTTTTGCGCGCAAAGGGGATTTATACTAAACCGACCTGTCCCGGATTATAATATTTTCCTTTCCCTGCATATCCACGGTCATGAGCAGTATCTGCTCCTTTGACAGCTTATGCTTTTTCAGCAGCGTCTCCAGCTTTTTTTCCGTCATGGCGCATTCCCCGAAATTTTTCAGTATCACCCTGCCGTCGTAGATCACCGTGACGGGCATACCCGAGTCTTTTTTCGGCAGCTTTATGTCTCCGGGGGTCAGGGGAGCCTCCTCCGGCTTGGGCAGGGCGCTTATTTTGCCGTTGGTCTCCATCACCGCGTAGCTTATCTTTGAGATGTCGAAAAAGCCCCTGTCCCGGAGCGCCGCGGAAAGATCCTCCACTGTGACCCGGAGCCTTTTGAGCTGCCTTTGATCCACTACGCCGTCCCGGATGACTATCACGGGCCTGCCCTCGATGAACACCCTGTAACGGCTTGAGCAGATGGCCGCGAAGGAGTTGATTATCTCCAGCGCCGCCAGCAAAAAGACCCCGGAAATATAGGGGATCATTGACTTTGCGGTGTCCCCCACGGGCATGGTGGCTATCTCGGAGAGGAGGATGGTTATCACAAGCTCGGTGGGCTGCATTTCACCTACCTGCCTCTTGCCCATCAGCCTCACGGACAGTATGACCACAACGTAAATTATCAAAACGCGGACAAGCACCCTGAGCATAAAAAGACCTCCGGAAATACGGCTCCGCCGGGGAGCGCGGTAATTGACTTCCATATAATAATGATGTATAATTTAACAAAAATTATTCAAGGAGAATTGATATGGCTGACGAAAGATATATGCCGCGTATGGAGCACCCCCAGCCTCAGTTTGAACGCAGGAACTGGATAAATCTCAACGGCGAGTGGGATTTTGAATTCGATTTCAGCAAAAGCGGCAGGGAGCGCAAGCTTTACGAGTCACAGCACCTTATCCAGAAAATAATCGTTCCCTTCTGCCCCCAGAGCAGACTTTCCGGCGTGGGCTACACGGATTTTATAAACTGCGTCTGGTACAGAAAAGCAGTGACCCTCTCACCGGAGCAGCTTAAGGGCAGGGTTTTGCTCCACTTCGGCGCCGTGGATTACGAGTCCTACGTCTACGTCAACGGTCAGCTTGCCGGCACCCACAAGGGCGGCTACACCTCCTTTTCTTTTGATATAACAAAGCTCCTGCGTCAGGGGGAGAATTCCATCTGCCTCTGCGTGGAGGATAACGAGAGAGACACCGCCGTTCCCAGCGGCAAGCAGTGCTATGAGCTTAAGTCTCAGGGCTGCTTCTACACAAGGACAACGGGCATCTGGCAGACGGTTTGGCTGGAGCTTGTGCCCAAGGCTTACATAAAGAACGTAAAATTCTACCCGGACGTTGAAAACTGCGCCGTTACAGTGGCCGCGGAGGTCTGCGGCAGCGGCAGGCTCAAGACCCGGGTCACTTATAAGAGTCAGGAAATGGGTACGGCGGAGGTGAACGCCTCCGGGCTTGTGACCTTTACCGTTCCCCTTGCCCAAAAGCATCTGTGGGAGGTGGGCTGCGGCAGATTGTACGACGTTGTGTTCACCTTCGGTGAGGACAGCGTAAAGAGCTATTTCGGCCTGCGCTCCCTTGAGCTGGACGGGTACAGGTTCCTGCTCAACGGCAGGTCTGTGTTCCAGAGGCTTGTGCTGGATCAGGGCTTTTACCCCGAGGGCATCTACACCGCCCCTTCGGACAGGGAGCTCCGGGAGGATATCGAGCGTTCAATGAGCTGCGGCTTCAACGGCGCCCGCCTCCACGAAAAGGTCTTTGAGGCGAGATTTTTATATCACTGCGACAAGCTGGGCTACCTTGTCTGGGGCGAGTACCCCAACTGGGGCATCGACCATTCAAGATCCGATATCATACCCCAGTATCTCCGGGAGTGGACGGAGTCGGTGGAGCGGGATTTCAACCATCCCTCCATCGTGGGCTGGTGCCCCTTCAACGAGACCTGGGATTTCCAGGGCAGGCTTCGCTGCCCGGAGCTGCTCAGGACTGTCTACGAAGTCACAAAGAAGCTGGATCCCACAAGGCCCTGCATCGACACCAGCGGCAACTATCACGTTGTGACGGATATTTTCGACGTCCACGACTACACCCAGAAGGCGGAGGAGCTTAAGGCTCACTGCGACCTTATGCTGAAAGAGCGCAAATCCTTTGACCGGGATATGAACGCCAAACAGACCTACGCCGGGGGAGCTTTCTTCGTCAGCGAATACGGCGGCATCGGCTGGGACTGCAACCCGGAAAAGGGCTGGGCCTACGGCGAGGCTCCCAAAACGGAGGAGGAGTTCAAAACAAGGTTCAAGGATCTGGCGGACGCGCTGCTGGATGACGACAGGATAATGGGCCTTTGCTATACGCAGCTCACCGACGTGGAGCAGGAGGTAAACGGACTTTACACCTACGACCGCCGGGCAAAATTCGACTGCGGCTATTTCCGCAAAGTCCTTGAGCGCAAGGCCGCCATAGAGGACTGATAAACCGACGCGCGCTGCGTTTGTTATAAATAATTGGCAGAGGTGCTGACGTGCTTGAGCTTATCTTAGGGAAAATCGGAGCGGGCAAAACCGTTTACGCCTACAATCTGATAAAGAAGTATGTAAATTCGGGGACGGAGAAGGTCATTCTCATCGTCCCCGAGCAGTATTCCTTTTCCTGCGAAAGGGCCTTGCTTGACCTGCTGGGGCCAAAGGACGCGGACAAGGCCGAGGTGTTCAGCTTTACCCGTATGGCGGAAAGATTTTTTGAGGAGACCGGCGCCGGACGCAAGCCCTTTGTAAGCAAGGGCGGCAGAACCCTTTTGATGAGCCTTGCCATTGAGTCCGTTTCAGACAGGCTGGAGATCTTCAGCCGGGGCACGGACGCCTTGACCGAAGAAATGCTCCGGCTTTCGGACGAGTTCAAACAGTGCGCCGTCACTCCCGACGAGCTTGCCGGGGCGGCGGAGCAGATGGAGCAGGGCTTCCTTAAAAGCAAAACCGGGGAGATAGCCCTCATAATCTCCGCATACAACGCCCTGCTAAAGCAAAAGTTTTCGGACGATAAGGATCTGCTCACCGAGATGTACGAAGCGCTGGGCGGGACAGACTATTTTAAGGACAGTGTTGTGGTGATAGACTCCTTTAAGGGCTTCACCAGACAGGAATATAAGATCATCGAACGCATTTTGACTCAGGCGGAGGAGACCTGCGTCACCCTTTGCGCGGACACTCTCAACTCCTCCCGGGGCAGCGACGTGTTTGCCGTTGTGCGCAAAACCGGTCAAAAGCTTATGGATTGCGCTAACCGCCACGGGGTAAAGATCGCCGAGCCGGTCATAGTTGACCGGCGCAGAGAGGCCGACCGGAGGCCTGCGCCCATCGCCGCGCTGGAGGCCGGGCTCTATTCCCCCGCTCCGGAGATATGCGAAGAGCCTGACGGCAGCGTTTCCATCGTTTCCGCTGTGGACAGGGCGGAGGAATGTGCCTTTGTTGCCCGAACCATCAAAAGGCTGGTGCGCACACAAGGCCTGCGGTACAGGGATTTCGCGGTCATAGCCCGGGATATGGCGGCCTATGAGGCTCCCCTGAGATCCGCCCTCAAAAAATGCGGCGCGGCGGTGTTTGAGGACACCCGTCAGCCCATAATCGTACAGCCCCTTATAAGCCTTGCGCGCCATTCGCTTAACATCGCTGCCAACGGCTTTTCTCTCTCCTCCCTTATGGCCTGCCTCAAAACGGGGCTTTCGGCGCTGACGGTGGAGGAAATATCACAGCTTGAAAACTACGCCATAATGTGGAAAATAAACGGCAGAAAATGGCTTGAGGATTTTACCATGCACCCAAAGGGCTACGGAGCGGCAATGACCCCGGAGGACGAGGAAGCTCTGGCAGGGCTCAACAGCCTTCGCAGGCTTGCCGTGGAGCCCCTCGAAAAACTCCGCCGGGAGCTTAAGGAGACTGATGGAAAGTCCGCCGCCAAGGCGCTTTATCTTTTCTTAAAAGAGACCGGCGTGCCGGAGAGGCTGAAACAGCTTGCCCTTGATCTGGACAGTCAGGGCGAAAAAGAGCTGGCCGGGGAGCAGGAACGGGTGTGGGATATCCTTATGTCCGTGCTGGACGACTTTGCCTCGGTCATGGACGGCGCTCCGGTGACGGCAAAAAAATTCAGCGAACTGTTCGACAGGGTGATAGCCCTGCAATCCCTTGGCAATATACCCAACGGGCTGGACGAGATAACCGTGGGAGAGGCCTCCCGCGTCCGGCTCTCCTCGCCGAAGGTCACCTTTGCGGTGGGGGTCAATGACGGGATCTTCCCCGCCGCGCCCATCACCGGGGGAATGTTGACGGACAGCGACAGAAAAGCCCTGCAAACCCTGGGCATAAATATAGAAAACACCTGCGAGTACCAGATAATGGACGAGCGGTTCACCGCCTACGCCGTCCTTTGCTCCCCGGAGGAGCGGCTCTACGTCACCTACTCCATGAGCGGAGCCGACGGCAGCGAGCTTTCCCCCTCGGAGCTTGTGAGCCAGATCAAAACAATCCTGCCCTCCTGTCCGGCGTTCGATACGGTGGACGAGGAGCCCCTGAAACGGGCGGAGGGCTATTCCCCGGCCTTTGAGCTGATGTGCGAGCTCAGGCCGAAGAAGAATAAGCTTTACGCCTCCCTTGAGGAGATATTCAGCGGCGACCCGGAATACGCGGGCAGGCTTGACGCCCTGAATAGGGCGGCGGACAAGTTGCCCTTCAGAATAGACGATCCGGAGGCCGCCCGGGAGCTTTTCGGCCAAAATATGAACCTTTCCGCCTCGGTGATAGAGAGCTTTTACCGCTGCCCCTTTGCCTATTTTTGCAGATACGGGCTAAGAGCCGCGCCGGTAAAGCCCGGAGAGTTTGACGCCATGCAGCAGGGCAACACGGTACACAAGGTGCTGGAAAACCTGCTGACTGAGCACGGCATCGACGAGCTTGAAGGCTGCTCCACAGAGGAGCGAAAAGCCCTCATCGACGCTTTCCTGAAGCAATATCTTGAGGAGAATTTGGGCGGAGCGGAAAAATCGGAGCGTTTCACCTATTTGTACAACAGGCTGATCTCCGTGCTCAACGAGGTGCTGGAAAGGCTGCTCAGGGAGTTCTCCCAAAGCAGCTTTCGACCGGTGGATTTTGAGCTGAAGATCGACGGAGACGGGGATATAAAGCCCTACGTCATCCACGCGGAGGACGGCTCGCTGATCCGCCTGCGCGGCTCCGTAGACCGGGTGGACAGCATGGAGCGCAACGGCAAAAATTATATCAGGATAGTTGATTACAAGTCCGGCGTAAAGGAGTTCTCCCTGAGCGACGTTATGCAGGGGCTCAATATGCAGATGCTTATATATCTTTACGCCGTGAAACAGAACGGCGGCGAGCGGTACGGGGATATCGTGCCCTCCGGCATACTGTATATGCCTGCCAACGCCAGGACAATAGACTGCGACAGGGACATAAGCCCGGAGGAGCTCAGGGATAAAAAAACCGGTAACGGTAAAATGAGCGGCATGATCCTCGACGACGACACCGTGATCCTGGGCATGGAAAATCAGGTCAGGGGCGTTTTTATACCCGTCAGGGAGAAGGACGGGAAGTTCAGCGGCAGCCTTATCTCCCTTGAGACCCTGGGCAAGCTGGAAAAAAGGGTGCGCGGAATAATCTCCCGGATGGCAGTGGAGCTGCACAGGGGCGAGATCCCGGCTCTGCCGGCGGAGTCCGTCAACTACAAGGATATCTGCCGCTATTGCGAATATTTGTCCGTCTGCGGCCACGAAAACGACTCCCGGCTCCGCAGATTCGACAAGCTCCCCTTCAGTGAAAGCCTTAAACAGCTTGTCGAACAGCCCGAGTAGAAGCCCCGGGTCAGCAACAAAAGGAACAATACAATAACCCCTCTTCCGACAAACGTGCCGAAGAGGGGCTGTTTTTGTTCTCCGCTGTTTACTTTTTGGATATATCGTGGGCTAATTCAGTCCTCCCCGGCCGCCCCGGGTGAACAGTTCCTCCACGGCTTTGCGGAGGTAAAAGTTCTCCGGGCTTTCAAGGTAATAGTCCTCCGCCAGTATCTTCTGTGTGGCGTCCCTTGTGAGGGTTAGCAACCTTGTATCCGTGAGCATTTCCGCAAACCGCAGATCCGGCAGACCGTGCTGACGGGAGCCGAAGAAGTCCCCCGGCCCTCTAAGCTTAAGATCCTCGTCGGCTATTTTGAAACCGTCGGTGGTTTTGGTCATTATTTCCAGCCGCCTGCGGGTCTCTCCGCCCATGGCGTCCGAGATGAGTATGCAGGTGGAACGCTCGCTGCCCCTGCCCACTCTGCCCCGGAGCTGGTGCAGCTGGGAGAGCCCGAACCGCTCCGCGTTTTCGATGACCATTATCACCGCGTTGGGCACGTCCACACCCACCTCGATGACGGTGGTGGACACAAGGAGCTGTACCTGCCCGGTTACAAAGTCCAGCATCACCTTTTCTTTTTCTTTGGGCTTCATTTTGCCGTGGAGCAGACCCAGCCGGTAGCCGTAAAAAGCCCCGGCGGCAAGCTCCTGAACATAGTCCTGCGCCGCGGCGGCGTCCGTCTCCTCGCTGCCCTCCACCAAGGGGCAGACCACGTAGCCCTGCCTGCCCTCGTTCAGGAATTTTTTGACGTAGCCGTACGCCCGGGCCCGTTTGTCCCCGGTTATGGCGTAGGTCTCCACCGGGATCCTCCCCGGGGGCAGCTCGTCCAGCACGGAGATATCCAGATCCCCGTAAATTATCAGCGCCAGAGTTCGGGGTATGGGGGTGGCGGACATGACCAGCATATGGGGATTGTCCCCCTTTTCAAACAAGGCTCCCCTTTGGCGCACGCCGAAGCGGTGCTGTTCATCCACAACTATAAAGCCCAGCGCCTTGAAGGTCACGGTGTCCTGTATTATGGCGTGGGTGCCGATGACAAGGGATATCTCCCCCTCCTTGAGCCCGGCGATTATTTTCTTCTTCTCCGACGCCTTTGTGGAGCCGGTGAGCAGGGCAAGGCTTATGCCCGTGCCCTCAAGCAGCGCCGACAGGGTCTTGAAGTGCTGCTGCGCCAGTATCTCCGTGGGCGCCATAAGGGCGCTTTGATATCCGTTTTTTGCCGCGGAGTAGATGAGCGCCGCCGCCACGGCGGTTTTACCGGAGCCAACGTCACCCTGGAGCAGCCTGTTCATGGGCAGGCCGCTTTTCATATCCTCCGCCGCCTCCCGCACTGCCCGCTTCTGCGCCCCTGTGGGGGCAAAGGGCAGCAGGCTGAAAAACTCACGGGTACAGTCGTTTTTCAGCACCACCGGTGTGGCGGATTTTTCCCTGCCCTTGAGCCGGGCAAGCCCCAGCTGCAAAAGCAGGAACTCCTCAAAGATCAGCCTGTTCCGCGCCCGTTCAAGGGTCAGCCTGTCCTTGGGGAAATGTATGTTTTGTATCGCCTCCTTAAGAGGCATTAGTCCCTGTTCTTTTATGATATATCCGGGCAGGGTCTCCCCTATCTCGCTCCCGGCCTGAGCCAGCGCCCCGGCCACCAGCTTTTCGATGGCGTTGGTGGTGAGGGAGGCGGTCTGGGAATAGATGGGTCTGATCTTCTGCCCTGCGTTTACGGGGCGGATCTCCGGGGAGGTCATCTCCCTGTAATAGTTGTTGCCGGAAATTTTGCCGAAGAAAAGGTACTCCTCCCCCTCCGCCAGCTTCTCCGCCGCGTATTTGCTGTTAAAGATGGTCACGCGCATAACGGAGCGACCGTCCGTCACCCTTGTGGAGTAGATGGTCATACCCTTGCGGATGAGCTGAGCCGTGGGGTTGTGGTCAACTATGCCCCTAACACAGCAGGGCGTGTCAAGGGGCGCTTCGTCTATGGCAAGGGGGTTGCTCCAGTCCTCATATGTACGGGGATAATAGCGGATAAGGTCGCCCACGGTGAAGATCTCCAGCCTGTACAACAGCGCCGCGCGCTTTTCGCCCACGCCCTTGAGGTACCTTACGTCACTGTCGAGCCTCATATCCTCACCTCCGTAAAAATCTGCCGTTCCGGCTTCTCAGTCCCCGTTCTTCAGCATACCGTCAACAAAGACGTTCACTTTTTTTACCTCAAGCCCGGTAGCCTCCTCAAGGGTGTACCGGATCTTGTTCACGATGCTCCTCACCGTGGCGGAAATGTTCAGTTCATATGTCACGATTATGTGCAGATCCGCGGTCAGGCCGTTGCCCTCCCGGCCGACGGATATTCCGTCTCCCTTTTTGCCACCCCGGAAAAACCGCTTCAGACTGCGGACTCCACCGCTCTGAGCCAGCCCGGCAAAACCGAAGCAGGACTCCAGCGCGCTGCTTATCACCGTGTAAAAATATTCGTCTGTCAATTCTATAATGCCATAAGATGTTTCAAGTTTTATCATAAATATCACCTTTTTTGAGGAATGCTCCGTCAAGGCTCGCGCGATCGGTTTGACCGGCATATTATGAGATATCCGGTGACCGTCGGGAAAGCCGGAGTATGCGATCGGTTTGACCGGCGGGAACAAAAACTAAAATGTCCATGTTTGAATGTCGCAGAAGACGTCGCTCTCCCAGGCCTTGAGCTCCATGCGCAGAGTTCTGGCGCAGGCGGCTATGCCCATACGGAAGCACAGGGGCACAAAGGGCAGCTCAACGCCGAAATCGGAGATGAATTTGCTCATTTCTCCCGTCCCCTCAAGGAAGGCCTTATAGCTCTCAAGGCTCAGCTCCCCGGGGATGACCTTTTCGGACAGTCCGCCCTTGAGCAGGGGCAGGAGGTTCATGTTCCTTGTGAGTCTGGTCTCCGCCAGCAGGATGTCGAACTCCCCGTCCTTCACCGCCTGAGCGTAGTCCTTATAGGGGAGCTTCCTTGTGTTTATAACAATATTGACCTGAGCCAGCTGCCGGGTCAGGTACTCCGCCGTTTTGACCTTGAACTGGTTGTCGCCGTTTACGAGAAGGGTAAATTCAAGGGGCGTTTTCCCGTCGTTGACGGCATTATATTTGTTCACCTTGGTAAAGCCCATTTTCTCCAGCGCCGCCCGAACCTCGTCCAGCCGCTGGGCGGTACTAACACCCGCGCCTTCGGTTTTGCTCCACGCCGGGTTGAAGGGCAGGGCCGATTTTACCGCGTTGCCCTGATATGCCATATCCGCTATCTGGGCGCGGTCAACGGCCATGGAAAGGATGAGCCTTATGCGGTTGTCCGAAAGCGCCCGGTTCTCCGAATTAAAGGCAAGGTAGATCAGGTTGTTGAGGATCACCCGGGAGGTGTTGGCATTGACCCGGCTGTATATGCCGGAGGAAAGATCGTCAAAATAAAAATCGTATTCCCCCACCTCAAGGCCTCCCCTGACGGAGGAGGCGTTGGTCATCCGCACAAGCTCGATCTCGTTTATCCGGGGGAAGTAACCCCCCAGCCTGTCCTGATTGCTCACAAGGGAAAAGCCCCCGTCCGTTTTTTTGAGGACGTATCTTCCGCTGCCCACCGGAGTGGTGGAAAGGAAGATCTCATCGTCGGTCTTTTCCGCGTTGGCAAGCTGCACCTCGGTCTCGTCCGTTTCTTTGTTTGTTTTGCTCTTGTTCTTTTCCACGTCCTTGTGGGTGCCCTTTTTGATGATGGGAAAATCAAGGCAGTTCTCCGCGAAGGGGTCGTTTGCCTTGAGGCTGAACACCACCGTGTAAGCGCCGCTTGCGGAGGCGCTCTCAAAGTTCACAAGTCTTTCGGAATATGCTTCGGTTTTTTTCGCAAGGTCAAAGGAGTAGACCACGTCCTCCCCGGTAAGGGCGGCGCCGTCGGTAAACTTAAGGGAATTTATGATAGTCACGGAAAGGGATCTGCCGGAGTTTGACGAGCCGGAGGCTATGACCTCCCGGGGCTCGAATTTTTCGTTCACCGTGTACAGCGGATCGTACATCAGCGCGGTGAGTTCCATATTCGCAAGGGAATCCGCCGCGTAGGGATCAAGATAATCCCCCTTGACGTAGGGCAGTCTTATGGTTCGGGTATCGTCCACCGTTACGGGGCTGCTCTGATCCACGGTGGTTTTTTCCTCGGCCGGGTCGGGGTCGCCGCCCTTGCAGCCCCAAAGGCCGCAGAGCAGTATGGCAAATATTGTTATAACAGCCGCGACTCTTTTAAAATACATCCTTATCATCCTCAAAATTATTTGCCCACGCAAAATCTGGCAAAGACCTCGTCCACTACCGCCTCGCCTGCGCGCTGGCCCGTAAGCTCCAGCAGGGCGTCGATGGCTGAATCCATGCACACGTTCACCGCGTCAAGGGTCATGCCGTTCTCCATGGCTTCGATGCCCTCCGCAAGGGTCTGCTCCGCCCTAAGGCAGCAGGCTCTCTGCCGCTCGTTTGCAAGCATGGCGCAGGAGGGGTCGAAATCCTCCGTACCCAAAAGCTCCTCCACGCACCGGCTCAGGCTCTCCGCGCTGCCCGGGTCAAGCGCCGATATCTCAAGGCATCTGTCTGAGTGGCTCTTTATGTATTCTCTGTCCGTCTCGCAGGGCAGGTCAGCTTTGTTTATTATGGCTATGCTCCGTTTGCCCCGGCAGGCGTCAAGCAGCTCCCTGTCTCCGTCGGCAAGCGGCCGGGAACCGTCCAGCACGATAAGCGCCAGCTCCGCCCGGGCAAGCCTTTTCTTCGCCAGCTCCACGCCGATGCTCTCCACCGGGTTTTCCGTCTGATGTATGCCGGCGGTGTCCGCAAGCCTTAGCGTCACGTTGCCCAGCCTCACCGTTTCCTCCACCACGTCTCGGGTGGTGCCGGCATAGCTTGTAACGATGGACCGCTCCCTGCCGGAGAGCAGGTTCATCAGGGTGGATTTGCCCACGTTGGGTCTGCCGGCGATGACGGTATCTATGCCGTCGATCACGGCTTTTCCGCTGTCAAAGCGGTCAAGGAGGGCTTTGAGCTTTTCCCTCACCGCTTTCATATCCCGCAATATTTTTTCAAGCTCTATTTCCTCGATCTCCTCGTCCGGGTAATCCACCCAGGCGGAGATATGGGCGCAATGACCCACAAGCACCTGAGCCGCCTGTGTTATCTCCCGGCTCAGGGCGCCGTCCAGAGCGTTGAGGGCGGCGTTTGCCGCCTGCTCCCCCTTGGCGGAGATAAGAGACATCACCGCCTCCGCCTCGGAGAGGTCTATTTTTCCGTTTAAAAAAGCCCGTTTTGTGAATTCCCCGGGCTTAGCCGGCACGGCTCCTGCTTTCAGGACAGCCTGCAGCACCCTTTGGGTCACGTACAGACCCCCGTGGCAGCAGATCTCCGCCACGTTCTCCCCGGTATAGCTGTGGGGCGCCCTGAACACAAGGCACACCGCCTCGTCAATGGGCTGTTCCCCGTCAAAGACCCTCCCGTAAAGGGCGCGGTAGCCGGGGAGCTCCCCGGGCTTTTTCTCCCCCACGGGCATAAAAATACTGTCGGCAACGGACAGGGCATTTTCTCCGCTGATGCGGATAATGCCTATTCCCCCTGCCGACTGCGGTGTGGCTATTGCCGCTATGGTTTGGGCGGACATACCTGACACCTCACTTGATCCTGAGTTTTATCTCCTCGCCGTCTATCCTCCCGGCAATACGGGCGGCCGCCTTGAACGCCTCGCTGCTCTTTGGCAGAGACATTCCCCTGTGCAGGCAAAGCTCGATGGCCTCGTCGTCGGGAACGGCGCCGATGAGCTGTACTCCGGTGCTGTCTATAACGTCGTCCACGTTGAGCATCTTGCCGGAGATGGCGGACTTTTTGTCAAACCTGTTTATTATAAGCCGCACGTTCTCCGGATCCATGCCCAGCTCAAAGAGCTTGTCCGCCGCCGCAGCCACGCTGCGCACACAGACGTTGTCCGGAGTGGAGACGATAAGCGCCTTGTCCGCGGCTCCCATAGCAAGCATGGCGTTGTCCGCGATGCCTGCCCCGGCGTCTATGAACACGTAGTCGCAGCCGAATTTTTCGGCGCAGTCGCCGGCAAGCCCGCGCAGCTCCGCCGGGCCGAAGTCCCGGGGCAAACGCGCCGGAGCGGCAAGCAGATAAAGCCCCTCCTGCTGTACTGCGGCCTGTTCCGGGTCGCAGAGCTCCTCAACGATATCCCCCCAGGAGAAAAGGACTTTATCCTGAACGTCCAGTATTATGTCAAGACTGCGCAGACCTATATCGCAATCGATCAGCAGCGCCTTTTTTCCCCTTTGCGCAAAGGCTCTGCCTAAAAGGGCGGTCATGGAGGATTTACCCACTCCGCCTTTACCTGAAACAACAACGTATATTTCCGACAACACAGTCACTCCCTTCCGTATGTGGTCAGCCTAAGAGTTTGTTTTCGCTTTGGAGCTTGGCGTATGAGCCCTCGCCCTGTAAATAGGCTTTGTATATATCCCGGGCGATGGGGCCAAGGTTTACCGCTGTGGTAACGCCCTCGCCGCAGACGATCACCGCTATCTCGGGGTTCTCGTAGGGGGCGAAGGATATTATAAAGGCGTTGTTTATCTTGCGCGAATGTCCGTTTTCGGTGCGGACGACCTGGGAAGTACCGGTCTTTGAGGCGACCTTTATGCCCAGATCTTTAAAGGCCCTGTACAGATATCCGCCGCTGGAGCTGACCCTGAGCATACCCTCGTGGATGATATCCATAGTGCTCTTGCTGACCCCGGTGTTGCACAGCACCTCGGGTTTGTTCTCCAGCACGGTTTCGTAGGTGTTGTTGGTCTTGACGGTCTTGACAAAATGGGCGCGGTACCTTGTGCCCCCGTTGGCTATGGTGGCGCAGTAAACGCCAAGCTGGATCGGGGTGAACAGGTTGCCCTGACCGATGGCCGTCTGGATATTGTAGCCGGCCCACCACACGCTGCCCACGGACTCCCTGTGCTCCGGGCTGTCCATAACGCCGATGGATTCCTGCAGCTCGACGCCGGTTTTCTGGGCAAGGCCCAGCATGGAGCGGTACTCGTTTATCTTGGCGTAGCCCAAAAGCCTGCCGCATTCGTAAAAGAAGGTGTTGCAGGATTCGTCAATGGCCAGCACCACGTTCAGGTTCCTTGTGGAATGGCGCTGTTCGCATTTGTAATACGAATCCAGGTATTTATATTTGCCGTTGCAGTGAATGGTCGTGTTCTTTGTGATGACCCCCTCTTCGAGAGCCGCTATTGCCACGGAGGGTTTGATGGTGGAGCCCGGCTCGTAGGTGCTCAGCAGGGCTCTGTTCCAAAGGGGCGCGTTCTCGTCCTTTGCAAGCTCCCCGTAATCCTGCCGGTAGGTGGCGGCGTTGTATGAGGGGTAGGTGGCGCAGGCCAGGATCTCAAAATTGTTCACGTCGATGACCAGCGCCGCTCCCGCGGGCTTGACCTGAGTGTCGATGCTCTTAAGCCCGCTTTCCAGCGCCTTTTGTGTGGCGACCTGCAAATTTTTGTCGATGGTAAGCACCACGGAGTTGCCCTGCTGCGGCTCCTGGGTCACTGTGGTTGTGACCTTGCCCATAGCGTCGGTGGAGACAAGCTTTTTGCCCGGAGCGCCCCGGAGATATTTCTCCATTGCGCTCTCTATGCCGCTCTTGCCGATGGTGTCGTTTATCCCGTAACCCTCGTCCTTTTTCTCGGCGTATTCCTCCGCGTCAATGGCGCCCACCATGCCCAGGATATGCGGGGCGATTGTGCCGTCCGTAAATTCGCGGGAGGTGACTATCTCAACGGAAACGCCTTTGTAAAAGCTGCTGTTTTCCTTTATCTTTGCCACAAGGTCTGTGGGCACGTCGTCGGCAAAGGTGTAGGGGGTGCTGATGGAAAAGCCGATGTGCCTCAGCTCATAACAGACCGAGGCTATTTTGCGCGCCTCCTGCGTGGTATAGCTTTGGAGGGCGTATTTCTCAACAAGGGCGTCAAGGCAGTTTTCCGCCGTGGCGTAGTCGTTGAGGTTGAGCATATCCTTGCTCTTGAGGTATTTTACGTCGAGCTCTCGCTTTTCGGCAAAGACCGGCTTGCCGTTCTGATCCAGCACGATGGGCAGCTTGTCGTTCCACTCCACCCCGGAGGCCTCAAAAAGCCGTATGAGGGAGCTTATTATTTTGTTCCGCTCCTCCTGCTGTTTGAGGGGAGGAAACAGCGCCGCCTCAAAGATTATGGAGTTCACCTGCTTGTTGCTCACAAGGGCGTTGCCGTTGCGGTCAAGTATCTCACCTCTGGAGGGCTTGATAGTGACCGACTTTGAGGACACCGAGGCGCTTGTGGAGGCGTACTCCCTGCCCTCGGCTATCTGAAGCTTTACCAAAACCACACAAAAGCCCGCGAACACGCAGAACACCAGCGCAAGTACAACAAATATTCTGTTTTTGTTTCCTTTTTCTGATTTTTCCATAGCGTTGCTCCGTGGGTTTGAGATGACAATTATTACCGGCAAAGGGCTGTTTAGCCTCCCTCTTTGAGGGAGGCGCTGGTTTTGCTGGGTTTTTACCCTCTCCGTCACCGCTTGTGCGGTGACACCCCTCCCAAAGGGCGAGGCAAGAAACGGCTATTTTTTTGCCTCAAACACAGGCGGTCGTGCCCGCCTATGCATCAGTTCGCCGCTGCGGCAGGTTCCTTTGCCGGAGCCGCGCTTGCCGGAGCGTTGAATTTGATGGATTTCAAGGGAATGATATCCTGCTTGTCCGTGGCGTTGTAACGGATCGTTACATTATCCCCCTTGTTGAGGATAACAGCATCCGCAGCATCCGCGGCAGAGATGGAGTAGTAGGTTTTGCCGGTGCTGAGCTGGAAATAATAGACGGTGTTGCCGTTGATGACCGCAGAGCGGATATCGGAGATCGTTGCGGAAAGGGTTGCTTCCTCCCCCTTGACGTCGCCGCCCTGTTGTGTCTCGTCTGGGATATTGATATCCTCCACCTTGATGTTGTTGGCCTTAAGGCTGGCGACGTAGTTCTCCAGGCACTGGCTGACGCTGGCGCCGATGGCCTTGACCTTGTTGTAATCCTTTACGCTGATAAGGGCGTAGCGCTGAACCACCTGATCGTCACCCTTGAGGGACATAAAGTAGGTGGGCATTCCGTTGATATTGAGGAGCAGGGGGAAGGTGGAGTTGTATTTGTAGTCGCTGACAAGGCCCTCCGCGGTGGCCATGGCGGTATGCTCCTTTGCGCCGTCAACGCGGTAGAAGGTAGTCTCCTTTGTCCTCTGGTTGATGAGCACAAAGCCTGTGATGGACTGGTCGCTGGTAACGGAGGTGACGCCGGTGTACATATAGACGTCGTCGTTCTTGGCAATGTAATTGTAACCCTCGGTGGTGACAAAAACGTCCTTCTGACCAAGGATGGAGTTCCAGAAGCCTTTCTGGTAAGTTCCATAGTAGTCATACTGCTCCCTGAGCAGGGTGGCGGAATAGACGCGGTCTATCCACTGGAGCTCCGGCTTTTCCTTGATATCTTTGATGCTGTGATATGAACATTCGCCGTTTATGGCGTCGCAGATCACCGCGCCCACAACGTCCGTGCCTCCGAACAGGCCGATGGTTTTGTCCACACGGGCGCAGATCCAGTAGGGCTTGCCCTGATCGTCGATCTCAAAGTTGGCGGTGTCGAACATATAGGTGGGGTACTCAAAGCGCAGGTGTCTCTTAAGCAGCCTGCCGAAGTGCTCGCTGGGGGAGTATTTCATTCCCGACTCCAGGGGCACGAACTTGGTGTTCTCGTTTGCCATATCAATGACGATATAACCGGGGAGACCGGCGGAGCGGTTTGTGAACCACTTGATTATGTTGGCGTATTTGAGCGTGGCCACCCTTACCGGGGCGGTGTTGTAGTTTATCTGGGTGTAGGAGGGGTAGACCGTGAACTGGGAGACGTAACCCAGATCCGCAAGGCTGCTCAGCGCGCGGCTGGCAAGGTTGGCGGCGGCGTCCTCATCCAGCTTGGGGATGGTGGCAAAATCCGGCTCGGGTATCTCTTTGCTGAAATTGCCGTTGGCGTTCACGGTGATGATCTTGCTGTAAGACTTTGCCCTGAAGAAAACCGAGGAAACTGCAAAGCCCACGATAAGCACAAGCGCCAGTATGCCCACAAGCACCGCCGGAACAATGGACTTCCTCTTGACGTAGGGCAGGTACTCGGTGTACTTGGTGACCTTTGTCAGCAGCACAAAGCAAACCACAAAGGCGGCGATGACTATGCCGATAAGGTAATAGAACTCAATGTCCTTGGGATTAAGCGCAGGCAGCAGCAGGTAGTAACCCAAAGCGCCGGCTATAACAGCCCCGATGACGCTGAGCACTATCTTGAGCGCCGCTTTTTCCGGCGGAATAATTATCTCTTTTGATGAACCGGAACCCTTTTTTGAAAAATCCACTTTTATAGGATCCATTTTGTCAACTCCTCGATCTTTTGTAAATTTTTTGTTAAGCGAAAATCAAATCGCTTGAAACCGGCAGGCATATTGGTTATAATATCTCTGCAAACAGTGATACATTATTTAGTATAAACGATTATCGCTGTGATTACAAGCCTTTATTTTAATGAGAAGGCTATCTTTTCGGCGGACTTTAGGACAAAATATTAAGAATTTTGGGGAATTATGTTTATGAACAACAATTATCAGGGCTATCCGAACCGGGGCTGCGCCTACCCTGCCTCGGATGTGAGCCGTTTTTTGGAAAAATCACGCAAGGAGCTTCACAGGCACGGCGTGACGGTGGGTGTCTGCCTGCTGCTGTGCCTGTTCCTGCAGTATGCCGTAGTCAATATGCTCAGGTTGTCCGGGCTTTATGACGAATACCTGAACAACGAGGTGTTCGGCAAGGCTGTCGATATTTTGTTTTCGGCGGTCACTGTGTTTTTGCCCTTCCTTGCGGCGGTGCTGCTGATGCCCCCAAAAAAGCGGGAGCTTGTCACGCCCCTCGGCTCCCCTGTTTCCGGCAAGCTGATGGCGGCAGGCGTCGCCGCCGGGCTTATGTTCTGCGTGGTGGGCTCGGATATCACCACCTACCTTGCCGCCTTCCTCAAAAACGTTTTCGGCGTCACCATCTCCGCCTCCGAAACTGTACCGGCGACCTCCGCCGCCGGCAGGTTTTTGTACGTCTGCTCCCTTTCGGTGATCCCTCCCCTTTCGGAGGAATTTGCCTTCAGAGGCGTTGTGCTCCAGCCAATGCGCAAATTCGGCGACCTTTTCGCCATCGTTATGAGCGCCTTTGTTTTCGGCCTGATGCACGGCACCGCCCTCCAGTTCCCCTTTGCCTTTATTGCCGGGATTTCGCTGGCCTATTTCACCATTGCCACCGGCACCATGTGGACGGGTATAATCATCCACAGCCTGAACAACCTGCTGACGGTGATCATCGGCCTTGTCTCCGAGATCAACCCGGATCGCCTGGCTCCTGTCTACGGGGCGATAAACACTGTCATCCTGATTTTCGGCATGATCGCCGCAGTGTATTTCCTTGTCAGCAAAAAAAAGATCCGGCTCAAAAAGACCTCGGTGAACCTGTCTTTGGGGGTCAGGGTCCGCGCCTTTCTCCTCAATCCCCTGATGATAATCGCCTTTTGCATCCTTGTCTGGCAGATTTCAAAATTCATTTCCTGAGGCGTTTAAAATATGACTGACTCCGACAAAAAATTCATGACCCGCGCCCTTGAGCTCGCTCGCCTTGCCGCCCTTGACGGGGAGGTGCCGGTGGGCGCTGTCGTCGTGCGGGGCGGCGAGATCGTCGGGGAGGGCAGAAACCGCCGGGAGACCGGCAAAAACGCCCTGGGTCACGCGGAGCTTGAGGCCATAGACAACGCCTGCAAAGCTCTGGGGGGCTGGCGGCTCTGGCAATGCGACCTTTACGTCACCCTTGAGCCCTGTCCCATGTGCGCCGGAGCCGTTATAAACTCAAGGATAGTCCGGGTGGTTTTCGGCGCCTACGATAAAAAAGCCGGTTCCTTCGGCTCCGTGACCGACCTTTCGGCTCTGCCCTACAACCACAAGCCCATCGTTGAGGGGGGCGTTATGGAGGCCGAATGCGCCGCCGAGCTGAGCGGTTTTTTTCTGAACCTCAGGTTGAAAAATAATGAAAAGCCGGGCTTCGGCAAAGACCATGCCGCAAATCAGATATTAAGATTTTCTTAATTTTGGGTTCTGGTACATATTTTCATTGACTATTTTGTAAGTATTTGATATAATAAATGCACGTTTCGAGTAGAACAGCGCGGTTCGGCTGCCTTGACCGGATCCTGCGCACAAATCAAAATTTTATGAATTAAGGTGAAAAAGCTTTATGAAATTGAGAAGAACCATTGCCCTTCTTCTTGCCCTTTCAACACTGCTCGGCCTGTTTGCCGGCTGCGGCAAGACCGAAAAGGGAGACGTTACCACCACCACCGAAGAGGAAACCACCACAGCTGTGCAGCAGGCTGAGGCTGTTATCGGCGAGCTCAACGAAGACGGCTCAGTCTCACTTATCACAAACCCCGACGGTTCCCCCACTTCCATAATAGGCAGCGACGGCAACCAGTATGAGATCCCGGCGAACAGCACGGCTATTGCCGTTAAAGATGAGCAGGGCACTGTCACCGCTATCAAGCTGAACAACGGCACCAGCATCCCCGTTTCAGTTTCTTCAGACGGCTCTAAGCTGATCGTCAAAGAGGTAATCTCTTCCGTCATCCCTACCAATAACGAAGTGACTGATCCCGGCGTCACCGGTACTACCTCGCCGAAGAACGTCACCACCACAGCCAAGTCAAACGAAACAACCACCAAAAAAGCCAGCGCCAAGGTTCTTGAGAGAGACGACGTTCAGGCTATCCTTAACGACCCCTCCAAGAACGCCATTCAGAAGGCTGAGGCTATCAAGACCAACAGCAGCCTCACCCCTGAGGAAAAGGCTTTGATAATCGACCAGATGGACGGCCTGAGCAAAGAGCAGAAGGCAACCCTCCTCAACGAGGTCGCCATCGTTTCCTACACCTACTCAAAGGACGGCTACTTCTTCACGGACGACAATAACGCCTGGCAGCGCAGCTTCGGATACAACAAGTTCTATGACCTTGCCGCCAGCTATGTAGTCATGTACTACGACACCGTCCGCGTTAAGTTCAACCACGGCAATCTGGATTGGATGATCCAGCTCTGGAAGGGTCAGTACGGCTATCTGTTCCTGGGCTCCGAGATCGGCGTATATACCAAGGATCCCAAGCAGTCCGCCGACCATTACAACTGCGCCAGCAATGAGAACCTCCTTGATATGAGCATGTCCCTCTTCAGAGTAAACAAGCTCACAAAGGAGCACACCCTCCTGTTCAACAGAGACTTCGGCCCCCACTGGTGGATCACCGGCTTCGTTCCCGGCATACTTAACTCCTTCTCAAAGAGAGATGAGCTTATCATGACGGCCTCCATCAAGTTCAAGGATGCCTCCATGGCTCAGAAGTTTGCAAGCGGTCTCGCAGGCGCGGGCTTCAGCAGCGGTTCACCCTCTCACAACAATGTTGACAAATACTCAGTCTCCGGCGCGCTCGTCAGCTTCTCCTGGAGATACATAGATCAGGGTCTTGGCAGAGTAAAGCCCGACAAGGGCGGTAACAAGACCACCGCAGCGCCCACAACAAAGGCTCCCGAGACCACAAAAGCTCCCGAGAACAAGGAGATCACCGTTAAGTTCAACGCCGGCGGCGGCGATGTTTCCGTCGGTTCCGCAAAATACACCGTGGGCAAGGCTTACGGCACACTTCCCACTCCCCACAGAAGCGGCTATGAGTTTGTGGGCTGGTTCGACAGCTTTATCCTCGGCAACAGGATCACAACTTCTTCCATAGTCAGCAAGTCGGTGAGCACCCTGTACGCAAGATGGAGCAAGAACGATGAGGATGACACCACCAAGGCTCCCGAGGTCACCAACGCTCCCGAGACTCCCGATTCCGGCAGCAGCAATTGACCTGCCGATTGATTAAAAACATTATATAAATACGGCGCAGGGATTTTCTCCCTGCGCTTTTTTGCTCCGTCTTAAAACAAATATTTTATATTGACATTGGCGAAGCTTTTTGATAGAATATATCCTTGCAGGGGGGTAACCGTCCTCCCGCCGGGCAAAACTTAAATATCGAAACACGCCCCCATAGTTCAACGGATAGAATAAGCCCCTCCTAAGGGCTAGATGCAGGTTCGATTCCTACTGGGGGTGCCACAAGGAAACCGGATTTATCTCCCAGATAAATCCGGTTTCTTTGAACGACGTGTTACGCTTGCACGGAACGCGATGTGCGCTCCGCGCGTGAAAAGGAACACATCACATCGCTGCGAGTAAAACGAGCAACATTACTGAGCCGTTCCTTTTGGAGCGGTTTTTTGTCCGCTCCGTCCGCCTTTCTCGTTTTAAAGGATTGCATATTTAATGCTTTTTCGGTATAATGGGAAAAGAGTTTGTTAAACCGGTATGCGGGCAAAAACGGGAAAACGCGCTTTGTGGACGGCATACCGATAGTGTCGGCAAAGTATCAGCTCTGGAATGACTGGCCGGGCTGAACAGTAACGGTGAATTTGTCGAGGGAGGCGATACCATGGCGGCGGTAGAAAAGCTTGTCAACAGTTTCGACTCTGATACGCGTTTGGTCTCGCCGTCGCAGTTTATGGAACGGATCGCTTCAAACTGCGGATAAGGTTTAAATTCCGAAAGGCAAGTCGTATTATAATTTCCGGCTTGCAAAAATTGAATTTTGGTGAGTATTATGTTAAATCAGTTTTCAAGAACCGAGCTTCTCCTTGGTAAAGAAGCGATGGAAAAATTACATTCAAGCCGCGTGGCGGTTTTCGGCATCGGCGGCGTGGGCGGTTACGTCTGCGAGGCGCTTATCCGGAGCGGCGTGGGTAAATTTGACCTGATCGACGACGACAAGATCTGCCTGACTAACATCAACCGCCAGATCATAGCCACGAGGAAAACCGTCGGCCAATACAAGGTCGACGTTATGAAGGAGCGGATGCTCGATATCTATCCCCAGGCGGAGGTGACTGTGCGCAAATGCTTTTTCCTGCCCGAAAACGCCGGGGACTTTCCCTTTGACGAATACGACTATATCGTGGACGCCATCGATACGGTCTCCGCGAAGCTGGAGCTCGTCATGCAGGCGCAGAAGCACAACGTTCCCATCATCAGCTGCATGGGCGCGGGCAACAAGCTCGACGGCAGCCAGTTCCGGGTGGCCGACATTTACAAGACCCGTATGTGCCCCCTTGCCAAGGTAATGCGCTATGAGCTGCGCAAACGCGGCGTCAAAAAGCTGAAGGTCGTCTATTCGGAGGAGCAGCCCACCAGACCCGTTGAGGATATGTCCATAAGCTGCCGGACGCACTGTATCTGCCCCCCGGGAGCACAGCGTAAATGCACACAGCGCCGGGATATCCCGGGCAGCGTCGCCTTTGTGCCCTCTGCGGCAGGGCTGCTGATCGCGGGAGAAGTGGTAAAGGATCTGACGATCAGGAAAAAAGGATAAAACCGGCAAAAACCGTTGCCCAATGGATCGAAACAAATTGCTTGTGAACGCAATAAACAATCGGAGGTAATCATGAAACTGATTTTTATCGGAACTTCCCACGGCGTGCCCGAACCGGACCGCCGCTGTTCCTCCTGCCTTTTGGAGGTCAACGGATGCTATTATATTATCGATATGGGAACCCAGGTAGTGGATGACCTGAAAAAACGCGGAATATCAATGGAAAATATCCGCCTTGTGATCTGCTCCCATTCGCATGGGGATCACACGGACGGACTAATCTCTTTTGTTGATCTGTTGAACTGGTATTTTAAAACCGCCGATCCGTTGATACTGCTCCCGGACAGCAGGCTGATACCTCCCCTGCGCGCCTGGATCACGGCAACGGAGGGGAAACCTCCCCGTGACGGCCTGCGGATCGAGACCTTCCGCGAGGGTGCCGTGTTTGAAGACGAAAACCTTCAGATAAGGGCGGTCAGGACAAAGCACTGCGAATTTTCTTACGCCTTTTTGATAGAATCCGGGGGCAAAAAAGTTTTCTTTACAAATGACCTCTGCCGCCCTTCGGTGGATTTTCCTCAGGCGGCCTTTGACCTGGAGCCGGAGCTGCTCGTGTGTGAGGCGGCGCATTTTTCGCCAGAGGACTGCCTTCCGTTTTTTGAAAAAACCAAGGCGAAAAAGGTCCTGTTCACCCACGTCAACGACAAACGCTGGGCTGAGGTTTTATCCCGGCAGCTTGCGGAACCCCACCCCTATGAATTAGGGTTGCCTTTGACGGGCTTGAAATAGTTATTTGAATATTT
>CAMOTT010000010.1 GCA_946626015.1 uncultured Clostridia bacterium
CAGTCAGGCCGAAGAAGTGTTGCAGGCCACCATTGGCAATCAGGCCGATGTTGACGCCGCAACAGAGAGATTGAACAATATCCTTATTAAGATCCATGTCCTTGAGCCGAAGAAAACAAGCCCGTTTATGCCGGTGCTTGAAAAGCTGGCAAAGCTGGCCAGCGACACCGTTTACCGTACAGTAGGCGCCAAGGGCTACTCCGACAGATAACAAAGAGACGTTTTGCGGCACTGTATTTTAAATATAGTGCCGCGTTTTTTCCCCAGAGGTGAATTTATGATAATAGACGCGCATTGCCATATTTATCCGGACAAAATAGCCGAAAAGGCCTCAAGGAGCACAGGCGGCTTTTACTCGCTGTCGGCAACTCACGATGGTAAGGTTTCAACTCTGCTCAGGGTGGGTGATGAGGCCGGGGTGGACAAATTTGTTGTGCAGTCCGTGGCCACCACGCCCGATCAGGTGTCCTCAATAAACCACTTTATCGCGGAGACGGTAAAAAATGCCCCGGATAGATTTTACGGCCTTGGAACTATCCATCCCGAGAGCAAGGATATGCGCAGGGATATCGAGGAGATAGTCGCCCTTGGTCTTAAGGGCGTTAAGATACACCCTGATATCCAGAGGTTCAAGCTGGATGATTACAGGTATCTTAAAATGTACGACCTGATCGAGGAATACGATCTGCCCGCCCTGGTTCACACAGGGGATCACAGGTACGATTTTTCAAACCCCAACAGGATGCTGCCGATATTGGAGATATACACCAACGTCACCTTTGTGGGCGCCCATTTGGGGGGCTGGTCAGTTTGGGACGAGGCGGTGGCTAAGCTCAGCGACAAGCCGAATTTTTACGTGGACTGCTCCTCCACCTTTTATGCGCTGAGCAATGATAAAATAAAAGAGCTGATAGCCTTTTACGGAACGGACAAGGTGATTTTCGGCACAGATTATCCAATGTGGAACGTCAAAACCGAGCTTGACAGATTTTTCACCCTTGGTTACGATAAGGAGACAGAGGAAAAGATCCTTTACAAAAATGCACTGAAAGCCTATAAGCTTGAACCGTAAATAAAAAACGCAGATGCAAACGAAGGCATCTGCGTTTTTTGCTGTAAAAATAATTATTTTCAATTAAGATCCTCCAAATCCCATTCAAACTCTTCATCCTCATCGTCATAGTCGCGAGGGTCGCTGTTCTTGCCGGCAGAACGACCCAGAATATAAAGAACAACGCAGACAGGCGCGCCGATGGCGGCCCATACGGGATTGATGAAGAAAAGCACGGCTTCGATTATTAACAAAAGCAACATTCAATTTCACCACCGTTAAAAGTCTGTCTTCAGGGTCTGCGGCCGGTCACAAATCTGCTTATCCTTTTGCAGATAAACAGCGCAACAGAAAGTTTTATAAGGTCGGGAATAATAAAGGGCACAACGCAGAGGGAAAGGGAGGAGATAAATCCCGCAGCAGTGAACTTGCCGGTAAAATAAGCAAACCAAAGTGTTCCTGCGGCGTAGCACACAAAAAGGCCGAGGATAAGACCGAGGACCTTGATTTTTGCGCTGCTGCCGAAGAGCTTTAGTACCAGCAGGTAAAAAACAGCCAGAAGTATAAAGCCGGAGATGTAACCTCCGGTGGGGCCGAAAAGCCGGCCTATGCCGCCGGTAAAGCCGGAAAAAACAGGCAGCCCCAAAGCTCCGAGAAGAACGTAAACGACGATCGAAGCAAGCCCCCTTGCATCCGGCAGCAGGAGCATTGTCATAAACACGGCAAAGGTCTGCAGGGTAAAGGGGATCGCAAGAGGAACCGTTACCCAGGAGCAAACGCAGATCAGCGCGCTCATTACGCCCATCAGACTCAGGTCGGCGATCTTAAATTTTGATATGTTTTTTTCTGTACGGTCAGTAGTCACCGGGTAAGTCTCCTTGCAGAATAAAAATCATAATATATCGCCCGTGCCGATGTTTTCCGGGCTTTCGGTTAGGGAGGAGTTGCTCTCCTTGAGCGTGTTCATATTCTCACGCATAAGTGAAATGTAGGTGGCGCCTTTTTGGAGATCTTCCCTTGAAACATTGTGGCAGGTGTTGAAAAGGGCAGTCTTTGCCCCTGTGGCTGCGGCAAGATTATCCGCTATGGAGTGGTTTGAAAACTCTATATAATAAACTGTTTTTATGTTTTCGGTTTTGATTTTATTTATAAGAAAAGCTATTGTTGCGGCGCTGGGCTCACTCTGGGAGCTGCAGCCGGGGAAGGCGGCATAGTAATCCAAGCCGTATTCCTCAACAAAATATCTTAAGGGGAACCTGTCGCCGAAAATCAGGGGCTTGCCGTCATATGTTTTGAACAGCTGCTTAAAGTCCTCGTCAAGCGCTTTGAGCTCCGCAACGTACTTGCCGCAATTTTCGCTGTAAAAATCCCTGTTGTCCGGGTCGAGCTCACAGACGGCGACGTTGATGGCCTCTGTTATTTTTATGGCGTTCAAGGGAGAGGTCCAGACGTGTTCGTCGTATTCTTTTTCCCCGGTTTCTTCCTCCTGCTCCATGCCCTCCTTGACTTCCTCCTCCAAAACCTCGACGCATTCGATCATACGCAGGCTTTTGACCGGAGTGTTAAAGGATGCGAGGATCTTTTCCGCCCAGGCGTCGGATTCTCCGCCCACATAGATGAACAGGTCACAGCCCTGTATTTTAACTATATCCTGAGCGGTGGGTTCGTAGGTGTGAGATTCGGCTCCCGGCGGGAGAAGCTGAGTGACGGAGGCTTTGCCGCCGCAGACGTTTTTGGCAAAGTCATAGGAGGGGAAAACCGTGGATATTATTTTGAGCCCCTTTTCGGGCTGCTTTTCGGTGGAGCCGCAGCCGGAAAAACAAAGGGCTGTCAAAACCGCCGCAATTATAATACAAATAAATTTTTTCATAGTCAGCTTTCAATCCTTCTTTTGCTTTTTGATGCAGCTATCGCAAGGCCAAAAATAACAGCCAGAGGAATAACAAGGATAAGATCAAAGAAAAACGCGCAGCCTGCCGCCGCTATCAGGAAAACAACCGGTAGAATACCGCCCCTGAAGCAATCGCCCACGGCCTTCCAATTTATATCCAGCCACGCGGTGATAACAAGGACAGTGGCAAGGGGGGAGGTGGGTATCCGCTGAATGGGTACTCTGAACGCGGTCAGGAACATGATGATGAACAGGCAGGAGACAGTGCCGGTAAAAAAGACCCGGCCGTTTTTGTTCTCCTTTGCCGCGGTCGCCGGAACGGCGCCGAAAAACGGGGCGATGATATTTGCCGCACCCAGCGCAGCTGTTTCAAGTCTGCCGGGTTCCTCCGGCAAAGCGGCTCTGCTCAGGATCACAAACGCCGCTATTGCAAGGCCGCCCGATATAGCGGCGAATACGCTGAAGGGAGCGGATACATCGATCCCGGAGAAAGAAAAATTCAGCGCCCCAAGCTCGGGGATATCCGTTTCCGCCACATCCGGGTTGAGCAGGAAATTCAAGGCGGTGGTGATGATTACGCCCAGAAAGGCCGGGGAAACGATCTTTGACGCTTTTTTAAACTTGAAGGGATAAGTTATGAGCACCACCAGCATTATTGTGGAGTAGAGAACCGTCCGCCAGTTGGCATGGAACCCCACAAAAGCGTAATTTTTAAAAATCTCAAAGGGGGTGCTGCCGGTTGCGCCGATCTCAAAATAATTTGTGACCTGCTTAAAGAACATTATTACAAAAAATCCCAGCGAAAGCCCGGAGGTTATGCCCGCCGGTATTTTGCGCGCAAGCTCGTAAGGCCTTTTGCCGAAGAAGGATAAAATCAGCAGAAAAACGCCGGAACAGACAAAGGCCAGCAGAGCGGCAGCTTTGCCGTGACGCAGGAAGATATCGTTGGCGATCAGAAAGAGGGGGCAGGAGCAAAGGTATATATATTCGCCCTTGCCGCTTACGGTGGGAATAAAGGCGGTGGCTATCAGGGCGGAAACAAGCCCGGCCTCAGCGCCAAAGCCGGAGTAAAAGCCGAAAGCAAGGGCAAGGGGAAAGACGTACATGGCGTTGACAAGACCGGCGCCCAAAGCCTCCGTTATATTTTTGAATTTGCCCTCGTTCATCGGAAACCTCCGTTAAAATAAAAACAAATGTGGTGCATATTTAATTATTATAATTGTAAACAAAGCTTTTTTCAAGACGTATTTTTTACAAAAATATCGGCTGAAATATTGACTGCGGTATTGACATCATACGATAAAAAGGTATAATTACTTTATATTCTTGTAAAGGCGGTTTGTTTTTATGCAGCATTTTTTAAAGCTGTCGGACTGCACGCCCGAGGAAGTCATCGAGCTTGTTGATCTGGCGGATAAGCTTAAATATGAAAAGAAAAACGGCATTGAGCATCATATCCTCAAGGGCAAGACTCTTGGCATGATCTTCCAGAAATCCTCCACAAGGACAAGGGTGTCTTTTGAGGTGGGTATGTACGATCTGGGCGGTATGGCTCTGTTCTTGAGCAACCGGGATCTGCAGATCGGCAGGGGCGAGCCTGTGCAGGACACCGCCAGGGTGCTTTCCTCCTACCTTGACGGCATTATGATAAGGACCTTTGAACAGAAAGAGGTGGAGGATCTGGCCCGTTTCGGCTCCATCCCCATCATAAACGGCCTTACGGACTTCTGCCACCCCTGTCAGGTGATAGCGGATCTCCAGACTATCCGTGAATTCAAGGGCGGCTTCAAGGGGCTTAAATTCTGCTATATCGGAGACGGTAACAACATGGCTAATTCCCTCATAGTTGGCGGAATCAAAACCGGTATGTCTGTTGCTATCGGCTGCCCGGAGACTTACAAGCCCGACGCAGATATAATGAAATGGGCGGCTGAAAACGGCGACTTCACCTGCACCCCGGATATCCTTGCCGCGGCAAAGGACGCGGACGTGCTCTACACCGACGTGTGGGCTTCCATGGGTCAGGAGGAGGAGGCCGCTCAGCGCCGAAAGGTGTTTGAGGGCTATCAGATAAACGACGAGCTCATGTCAGTTGCAAAAAAGGACGCCATTGTGCTCCACTGCCTGCCTGCACACAGGGAGGAAGAGATCACCGAAAAGGTGTTTGAGGCTCACGCAAAGGATATCTTCACCGAGGCCGAGAACAGGCTCCACGCCCACAAGGCGATCATGGTCAAACTCATGGCGAAATAAGAGAAAAAAACACAGCACGGAATTCCAAAATCGGAGTTCCGTGCTGTTGTATATAGCAAACAATTCTTGTTTTCGCGCAGAATCGGCATAAAACTGATCTTCCGGGATTTTTTGTGTATTTCATTCTTCAGACCGTCTACAATTTCGCGGGAGCCGGCGAACAGGTAGCGTTCGACGTGTTCCATTTTAACACCGACGGCAAGATCGCCGAGCATTGGGACAATCTTCAGAACGTCGCCGAGCCCAATCCTTCCGGTCACACCCAGATCGACGGTACGCTTGAAAAGAAAGACGTCGATAAGGAAGAGACCCGCCGCATTGTCTCAGGATTCGTTGGCGACGTGCTTCGCGGTGAACACCCCGAAAAACTGACCTCCTACTACGACGGCGACAAGTACGTCCAGCACAATATCTCCATCGCCGACGGTCTTTCCGGACTCGGCGCGGCGCTTGCGGCTATGGCGGAACAGGGGATTTCGATGTTCTATGACAAGACGCATATGGTCCTTGCCGACGGCGACTACGCTCTCGCCTGCAGTGAAGGCTCTTTCGGCGGCGTGCCCACTACCTATTACGATCTCTTCCGCGTGGAAAACGGCTTTATCGCGGAGCACTGGGACGTGATGGAGACGCTTGCCGACAAAGACACGTGGCAGAATTCTAACGGAAAGTTTTAATGTAACCATTGAATTTACATGAGTTCTGTGATATAATATCTTTATGGAGGATCGGCTTATGCAGATTTCAAGTAGATTCACAATCGCCCTGCACATCTTCACCTGTGTGGACGTATTCAAGGACGAATATAAAGTTACAAGCGACTTCCTTGCCGGAAGCATCAATACCAATCCCGTTATCATCCGCAAGATACTCTCGCAGCTTAAAAATGCGGAATTGATCACCGTTGCCAGAGGTACGGGTGGGATAGAACTGACGAAGGACTTGTCTGAAATCACCTTCTACGATGTGTACGAAGCGATAGGAGCAGTAGAAAACGGAGATCTGTTCCACTTTCACGAAAGTCCGAATCCGAAATGCCCGGTCGGCAGGAATATCCACGCTTTACTTGACGACAAACTGAAAGCGATACAGACAGCCATGGAAGATGAACTCAGAAAGTATACTCTGCTCGATCTTCGCACCGGTATGACAGAACTTTTAGAGGAAGAAAACAAGTGATAAAAATGCTCCGGGAACAAAAGAGTTTTCCGGAGCATTTTCAGGAGGACAATATGAACACATCGGATTATCTGAACTATATTGTAAATAAAATCCATACGACCGTCGTCGCGACGGTGGATGACGAGGGGCTTCCCGTGACCGCCGCAATCGATATGCTGGACAGCGACGGGGACAGTCTGTTCTTTCTGACGGCAAAGGGAAAAGGCTTCTATGACCGCTTGACAAAGCGCGGCTTTATTGCCCTGACCGCTGTAAAGGGACAATATACGATGTCAAGCATTGCGATATCGGTACGTGGTAAGGTGCGCGAGCTTGGGTTTAACAAAATACCGGAACTCTTTGAAATGAACCCATATATGCGGGAAATCTACCCGACAGAAGAATCCATGCACGCACTGACCGTTTTTCAGATTTACGAAGGCTCCGGCGAATGGTTCGATCTCTCAAAAAAGCCGATAGAGCGTGTCTCATTTACCTTTGGCGGCTCTGAAACAAAAGAAAACGGCTATTTCATCACGGACTCCTGCGTCGGCTGCGGAAGCTGCGCGGAAGTTTGCCCGCAGAACTGCATCAATACCGATAACGTTCCGTTCGTCATTGAGCAGGAGCATTGTCTTCACTGCGGAAACTGTTTTGAGGCGTGTCCGACCGGCGCGGTGGAAAAGAGGTAACGATGAGCGAAAAAATGACACAAACGGAGCGGCTGGACTTCCTTGTGGAAGCCTTCAAGGCAGATTCCGAACAGTATCAAAATATCCAGACGCCGACCGACGAAAGCGGCAAGCGTCGAATCCTTCGATCTCTTATGAACATTCGTATGCCGAAAGGGATGGATGGCTCGGTTCTTGACGTGCAGGACGAATATCTGTGTGAGCGCATCAGTGAAAACGGGATTGTTACACTTTCGGATATTCCGGTCATTCGCGAAGGGCTGTCGATCTGGCAGGGCGATATTACGCGTCTTGCCGTTGACGCCATAGTCAACGCGGCAAACTCGCAGATGCTCGGCTGTTTTGTTCCGATGCACACCTGTATCGACAACTGCATTCATACATTTGCGGGTGTTCAGCTCCGCGCGGAATGTGCGCGGAAGATGAGCGAGCTTCGGAACAGATTCGGCGCGGACTATGAACAGCCGACAGCAGTTCCGATGCTGACCGACGCATACAATCTTCCCGCAAAAAAGGTCGTTCACATCGTCGGACCGATCGTGCAAGGAAGACTCTCGCCCGCGCTTGAAAAAGGCCTTGCCGACTGTTACCGAAACACGCTCGATCTTTGTGCGGAGAACGGACTTCGCTCGGTCGCGTTCTGTTGTATTTCGACGGGTGTATTCCACTTCCCGAATAAAAGAGCGGCGGAAATCGCAGTCGAAACGGTCGAAAAATGGTTATCGGAACACGGCGGCAAGATCGACCGCGTGATCTTCAACGTGTTCAAGGACGAGGATAAAACGTATTATGAGGAATTATTATACTGAGCAGGACGGCTATCTTGCAACCATACAAAAAGCGCTGATTGCGATCCGCGGATTTGACCTTCAACTGTCGCATGGCGTCGGCATGCGCGAGGAACAGATCGAACGGCTGAAACGCGAGATCGAAACCGCCGACGCGATCCTTGTGGGCGCAGGCGCGGGACTTTCCGCTTCAGCGGGACTGACCTACAGCGGCGAGCGTTTTGAACGGTATTTCTTCGATTTTGCGAAAAAGTATAACATCAAAGACATTTACTCCGGCGGTTTCTATCCGTTTCCCGACGAGGAAACGCTGTGGGCGTGGTGGGCAAGGCACATCTATTACAACCGCTATATCGACGCGCCGAAACCGGTCTATCCCAAGCTTCTGAAGCTGCTCGACGGCAAGGACTATTTCGTTATCACGACCAACGTCGATCACCAGTTTCAGTGCGCCGGATTCGATAAAAAGCGCCTGTTCTACACGCAGGGCGATTACGGACTCTTTCAGGTCGCCGACGGCTCCGTCCCCGAAACCTACGACAACGAGGAATGGACGATGAAGGCTATGGATGCGCAGGGCTTTATCAAGGATGATGCCGGCGTTTTTCAGGTGCCGGACAGCAAGGCGATCAAAATGTGTATTCCGACCGAATTGATTCCGAAATCACCAGACGGAAGAAACGTTACTATGAATCTCCGTTCGGACGATACCTTCGTCGAGGACGCGGGCTGGCACAAAGCAGCGAGCGCGTATTCTGATTTTATCCGCCGTCACGAAAATCTGCACGTTCTGTATCTCGAGTTTGGCGTGGGTTCAAATACGCCGATGATCGTCAAATATCCGTTCTGGCATATGACGGATGCAAACAAAAAAGCCGTTTACGCTTGTCTGAACTACGGAGAAGCGTACTGTCCGAAGCAGATCGAGAAAAAGGCGATCTGTCTCGACGGAGACGTCGGAGAAATAATAGATGCAATGATGTAATTCCGGATGTGGGAGGAAAACTATGATAAAAGTCGCTTTTTTCGATACAAAAGAATACGACCGCGCGTCCTTTGAGCAATACAATGAAGACGTCGGCGTCTCTTTCAAGTTTTTGGAAACAAAACTGACCGAGGATACAGCGGATCTTGCAAAAGGATACGATGCTGTCTGTGTTTTTGTGAACGACACGGTAAACGCTGCGGTCATCGACAAACTATACGGCTTCGGCATCAAAATGATCGCTCTGCGGTGTGCGGGATACAATAACGTTGACGTAAAGCACGCTTTCGGAAAAATCCACATCGTTCACGTCCCTGCGTATTCCCCGTACGCAGTGGCGGAACACGCGATGGCGATGCTGCTTGCATCCGTTCGCCGTATCCACAAAGCGTACAACCGCACAAGAGAATTCAATTTTTCTTTGAGCGGTCTGACCGGCTTTGATTTTCACGGCAAAACCGTCGGCGTGATCGGCGCGGGAAAAATCGGGCGTATTTTTATCGATATTTGCCGCGGCTTCGGTATGCATATCCTTGTATACGACCGGTACCCTGCGGACAAGGATAATGAATATGTGGAGCTCGACGAGCTGTTTGCCCGCAGCGATATTATTTCTATACATTGTCCTTTAACGGATGAAACCCGCCACATGATCGATAGAAATGCGATTACAAAGATGAAAAAGGGAGTTGTGATCGTAAACACCTCCCGCGGCGGTCTGATCGATGCGGAAGCCTTGCTGGAGGGCATTAAATCCAGAAAAATCGGCGCAGCCTGTCTGGACGTCTACGAGGAGGAAGCGGACGTTTTCTTTGAAGACCGGTCCGGGCATATCATGGACGACGAACTGCTCTCCCGGCTGATTTCCATGCCAAACGTGATCGTCACGTCGCATCAGGCCTTTTTGACGGAGGAAGCGCTGAATAATATTGCCGAAACGACGGTGACAAACATCAAATCCTGTTTTGAGAACAACGGGATCTGTAATAACGAGCTGTGTTACCGCTGCGGCAATATTGAACAATGCAAAAAAGAACGTAAAGAAAAGTGCTTTTAAACCGAAATGGGTTTGATTTGTATTTGCGAACAGCAAATAGGGACTGCTTCTCGGAGACCATAAAAGTAGCACGGAACCCAAAATGAAAGGGTCCGTGATTTTATCTGAATATTTAAAATACGCTAAAAAAACATCGCGGAAGGCTGACCCTCCGCGATGTTGTTATATCAATTCGGGTTTAACTTAATAAGCAACACCCTGTGCGATCATTGCGTCGCAGACCTTCTCAAAACCGGCGATGTTTGCGCCTGCAACAAGGTCGCCCTTAACGCCGTACTTCTCAGCCGCGTTGTAGATGTTGTGGAAGATGTTCTTCATGATGCCCTTAAGCTTCTCGTCAACCTCTTCAAAGGTCCAGGAGTAACGCATGGAGTTCTGGCTCATCTCAAGACCTGAAACGGATACGCCGCCTGCGTTCGCAGCCTTTGCGGGAGCAAACAGGATGCCTGCACTCTGGAACGCCTCGACAGCCTCGGGGGTGGAGGGCATATTTGCGCCTTCGGCAACAGCCATAACGCCGTTTGCGATAAGAGCTTTTGCGGATTCGCCGTCAAGCTCGTTCTGTGTGGCGCAGGGGAGAGCAATGTCGCAGGGAACGGTCCATACGCCCTTGCAGCCCTCGTGGTACTCGGCGCCTGCAACTCTCTCAGCGTACTCTTTGATCCTGCCGCGCTTGACTTCCTTGATATCCTTAACAATGGCAAGATCGATGCCGTTGGGATCGTAAACGTAACCTGCGGAGTCGGACATGGTGATGACCTTGCCGCCAAGAGCTGTAGCTTTTTCGGCAGCGTAGATAGCGACGTTGCCTGAGCCGGAGATAGCGACCTTCTTGCCCTTGAAGGAGTCGTTTTTCATGCAGTTGAGCATTTCCTCAGCAAGGTAGCAGAGGCCGTAACCAGTAGCCTCTTTACGGGCGAGAGAACCGCCGAAGGTGAGACCCTTGCCGGTGAGAACGCCTGTGAATTCGTTCCTCAGGCGCTTGTACTGGCCGAACATATAACCGATCTCACGGGCGCCTACGCCGATATCGCCTGCGGGAACGTCCGTATCAGCGCCGATGTGCTTTGAAAGCTCTGTCATAAAGCTCTGGCAGAATCTCATGATCTCAGCGTCTGACTTGCCCTTGGGGTCAAAGTCGGAGCCGCCCTTGCCGCCGCCCATGGGCAGGCTTGTAAGGCTGTTCTTGAAAATCTGCTCAAAGCCAAGGAACTTGATGACCGAAAGGTTTACCGAGGGGTGAAGACGAAGGCCGCCCTTGTAGGGGCCGATGGCGGAGTTGAACTGAACTCTGAAGCCTCTGTTTACCTGCACCTTGTTGTTGTCGTCCAGCCATGAAACTCTGAACATGACAACTCTTTCGGGCTCAACGATGCGCTCGAGGATACCGTTTGCCTCGATGGCGGGGTTGCTCTCGATAACGGGCTCAAGGGTGGAAAGAACCTCATAAACAGCCTGAAGGAACTCCTTCTCGTTGCTGTTCTTTGCAGCTACGTCCTCGTAAACTTTTTTTGCGTAAGCGTTTTTCAACATGACAAAATCTCCTCATTTTGAAATATTTTCGGCAAAAGGCTATTTTCAGACAAAAATAGACAATGACCCCCTGCAAGACGTCATTGCCTAAAACAAAGAATAAGTATATTCAGTATATCCATTTGAACGCTTTGCCTGTAAATAAAAGACCCCATTGCCTTTTATTGTGTGAAATTATACTCCGGTCATTTTGGTTTGTCAACAATTTTGATTAAATAAATATAATTTTTGAAACATTTAACTATTAAAGCGGATTTTAAAAAGCTGTTTTTATAACTTTTGCAGACTGGCTTAAAATACATCTTGAAAACAGGGCGTTGATACAGTATAATGATTAGATGTGAAAGTGAATTCATTTGACTGATACACGTTTGAGGTTGAGGCTTATGATAAACAAAGGTAAAAGATGGCTTGTCGTTCCGGCAATGCTGCTCTTTTCGGCTCTGCTTCCGGAATACCTTGCCTTTGCGCCGTTTCTGGCGGCCACGGCGGTGTATATCCGTGACGCAAAAATCTCTGAATTAAGGCAGGATATAAAGGGGATAGGCAGGCCGTTTATCTTCTACATAATCTGGATGGCGGCAGGTCTTATTTACAGCAAAAATCCCCTGCAGGGTTCGGCCTTTCTTATAATGTGGATAGGTTTCTTCTGGTGCTATGTCTACGCGGCAAGGTTTATCGACAACGGCGAAAAGCTGGACAAAGCCCTGATGGGCGGCGCTGTTTGCGGCGGCATAGCCGGGGGAGTGGGTATTGTTCAGATAGTGCTGTTCCACTTCGGCAAATATATTTATCCCCCCCTTAAAGATATGTTCAATCCCTTTTGGCGGCCGTTGAACGGGCTGATAGCTAAGCTCGTGCAGAGCCCTGCCTGCCCCGGGTTTTTATTCAATATTTTGCCCAGGCATGAGTTCGTTGCCATCAAGGCAAGGGCAAGCTCCACTTTTTCAAATCCCCTTATGTTTGCCTGCGTGATCATCATACTTATGCCTTTTGCGGCCTACGGTATGTTTTACTTCAAGACAAAAAAGGAACGTGTTTTGAGCTTCTTTTGCTTTCTGCTTATGCTGGGAGGAGTGGCCTCCTCCTACTCAAGGGGTCCCTATGTGGCGGCGGTGATCACCATGGGCGTGCTTCTGTTCTACGGCGGCAAAAAGACGCTGGTGATTTTGGGTATTTCCGGCTGCTCCTTTGCGGCTATGGCCATAGCGTCTCCCGGGGTGTTCAAGCGGCTTATGACTATTTTAAACACAACGGACGTTTCCATAAGCCTCAGAGAGATCATCTACAAAACCGCTTATTCCGTTTTCCGGGAGCACTGGCTTTTCGGCCTTGGAACCAGCAACAAAAATTTTCGGGATGTGCTGCTGGCCTCAACAGGAGTGAACCAGCCCCACGCGCACAATCTTTTCTACGAGATCGCGGTTGAAAACGGAGTTATCGGGCTCGCGCTTTTTTTCGCGCCCGTTGTTCTGTTCATAGTGTGTATGTTAAAAATGTATTTCAACAAGACCTCAAGAAATATAGCGGTCACCTTTGGGGCAAGTCTCATCGGGCTTTTGACCTGCGGTCTTACCGATTACGTTTTTTACGGGCTCAAGACCCTGATATATTTTATGCTGCTTTTCGGTCTCGCGGAGGCAGCAGGCAGGATCTATATCGTAAACTCAAGCAGTAAATCAACACCACAAAGAAAGGAAGAAAATTAAATGTCTTGTTGCTGTGAAAATAAAAGCGATCTGACCCTTTTGGCAGACGTGCTCAACGAGTACAAATCGGTGAAGGGCAGCCTTATTACCATCCTTCAGCACGCTCAGGAGATATACGGATATCTTCCGGAGGACGTTCTCAGGCACATTGCTGAGCAGACGGATATCCCCGTTGCAAAGGTGCTTGGCGTGGCTACGTTCTACACCCAATTCAGATTCAAGCCTGTGGGCAAGTATCTTATAATGCTGTGTCAGGGCACGGCCTGCCACGTCAACGGCTCGGAGCGCATAGCCGCCGCAATAAAGGAAGAGCTGGGCATTGAGGACGGCCAGACCACGGATGACGGTCTGTTCAGCATAAAGCACGTTGCCTGCCTCGGCTGCTGCAGTCTTTCTCCCGTTATGATGATAAACGGGGACACCTACGGCAACCTGACTCCCGATAAGGCCAAGCAGATACTCAGAGAATTGAAAAATGAGGAATAAGTGGTGAAATATATGAAAATAGCAGTAGGACAGGGCAGCTGCGGAATAGCTGCCGGCGCCGGCAAAGTCTACAAGGCTCTCAGTGAACAGGGTCTTGGCTCAGTGCTTGCAAAAACCGGCTGTATAGGTATGTGTTTCCTTGAGCCCATTGTTGATATTTACGGCGATGACGGTCAGCTCAAAAGGCTTGTGAAAGTTTCGGAGGCGGACGCGGAGAAGATCGCAAGGTTTGTCAAAGAGGGGGACGAAGAGGCGATAAGATCCCTTGAAATTTCCTGTGAGGACAGCGAATTCCTCACAAAGCAGACCAGAATTGCTCTGCGCAACTGCGGTATAATCGACCCGGAGAATATAGACGAATACGTTGCCCGGGGCGGATATTCCGCCATAGAGAAGGCGCTTGATATGACGCCGGAACAGGTCATTGAGACTATCAAAGTCTCCGGGCTTGCAGGCAGAGGCGGAGCGGGTTTCCCCACATGGTTCAAATGGAACGCCGCAAGGCAGAGCGTCAGCGACACAAAGTACATCATCTGCAACGCAGACGAGGGTGATCCCGGCGCATTTATGGACAGAGCGGTAATAGAGAGCGACCCCCACAACCTTATTGAGGGTATGCTCATCGGCGCCTATGCCATCGGCGCGAAGGAAGCTGTGGTTTACGTCAGGGCAGAGTATCCTCTGGCTATCGAGAGGCTCACAAAGGCCATCGCCCAGGCGAAGGAGAAGGGCTATCTGGGTCAGAACATACTGGGCAAAGGCTTTTCCTGCGAAATGCGGATCAAGGCGGGCGCGGGAGCTTTTGTTTGCGGCGAGGAGACCGCCCTAATCGAATCCCTTGAGGGTCAGCGCGGTATGCCCAGGCTCAAGCCTCCCTTCCCGGCGCAATCGGGATATTGGAACGAGCCTTCAAATATAAACAATGTTGAAACCTTTGCCAACGTGGCCTGGATAATAACCAACGGCGGCGAGGCCTTTGCCGAAATGGGCACCGAAAACGGCAAGGGCACCAAGGTGTTTGCCCTTACCGGCAAGGTAAAAAGAGGCGGCCTTGTTGAGATACCCATGGGCAAAACTCTCCGCGACGTCATATTTGACATCGGCGGAGGAATGAGGAGCGATAAAGCGTTTAAGGCTGTGCAGCTGGGCGGCCCCTCCGGCGGCTGTATCCCGGCGGCGCTTATAGATACGGTGATCGATTATAAATCTCTTTCCGCCACGGGAGCAATAATGGGCTCCGGCGGAATGGTGGTCATGGACGAGAGCACCTGTATGGTAGGCATGGCCAGGTTCTTCCTTGATTTTACAACTAAAGAATCCTGCGGAAAATGCGTGCATTGCCGCATAGGCACCAAGCGAATGATGGAGATACTGGACAGGATCTGCAAGGGCGAGGGGAAGCAGGGCGATATCGAGCTGTTGGAGGAGCTTTGCGTCAGCATTAAGGACGGCGCCCTTTGCGGTCTGGGTCAGACAGCGCCCAATCCGGTGCTTACCACAATAAAATATTTCAGAAACGAGTATGAGGCGCATATCGAAGAACGCAAGTGCCCTGCCGGTGAATGTGTGGAGCTTATAAGCTATTCCATAGATCCGGAAAAGTGCAGAGGCTGTTCCCTTTGCGCAAAGAAGTGCCCTGTGAGCGCCATTGACGGCGTTATCAAGCAACCCCATAAGATCGACACGGAAAAATGTATCAAGTGCGGTAACTGTAAAGCTGTTTGTAAGTTCTCCGCTGTTGTGTGCGAATGATTGAGAGTGAAAGGAATGATTACATTGTCGGAGAATATAAACCTTAAAATAGACGGTAAAGATATATCCGTAAAAAAAGGCACCACTATACTTGAGGCCGCAAGGGCAAACGGCATAGATATACCCACTCTCTGTCACAGCGAGTATGTAAAGGCCTACGGCGCCTGCGGACTTTGCCTTGTGGAAGGGGAGAATATGCCCAAGCTTATGCGAGCCTGTTCCACCGTGGCAGGTGACGGTATGGTCATCAGCACCATGTCACCCAGAGTGGTCAGGGCGAGAAAAGTGGCGCTGGAGCTTATTATGTCCGATCACGACGGCGACTGCAAGGCTCCCTGTACTCTTGCCTGCCCGGCAAATACAGACTGCCAGGGTTATGTTGGTCTTATTGCAAACGGCGAGTACAAAAAAGCCACCGAGGTTATCAAAGAGGCTCTGCCCCTGCCTGCGTCAATAGGCAGGATCTGCCCCCATCCCTGCGAGAAGGCCTGCCGCAGGCAGATAATCGAGGAGCCGATTTCAATAGCCCAGCTTAAATTCTTTGCTGCGGATAAAGATCTGGCAGGGGATACATACATCCCGGAGATAGCGGCAGACACCGGCAAGACCGTTGCCATAATAGGCGGCGGCCCCGGCGGACTTTCAGCGGCATATTTCCTCAGGAGAAAGGGTCACAGCGTAAAGATTTACGATAAGATGCCCAAAATGGGCGGTATGCTCCGCTATGGTATCCCTCAGTACAGGCTGCCGAAGAACGTGCTTGACAAAGAGATCGCCCTCATTGAGAATATGGGCGTGGAGCTTATCAACAACGTTAAGATAGTTGAAAATATAAGCTTTGAACAGATCAAGAAAGAGAACGATGCGGTGATAGTCGCCGTGGGCGCGTGGAAGAGCCTTAAAATGCGCGTTCAAGGCGAGGAGCAGGAGGGCGTTTTCGGCGGAATTGATTTTCTTCGCAGCGTTATTCTTGGAGAAAAGCCCGACATAGGCGACAGAGTAGCGGTCTGCGGCGGCGGCAACACCGCAATGGACGCCTGCCGTACCGCTGTGCGCTTGGGCGCGAAGCAGGTCTATGTTATTTACAGAAGAACACGCAACGAAATGCCCGCTGAGGATATTGAGATCAAAGAGGCGGAGGAAGAGGGAGTTATCTACAAATTCCTCACCAACCCCGTTGAGTTTACGGGAGAAAACGGCAGAGTAAACGGCGTAAAGCTCCAGATCATGGAGCTGGGCGAGCCGGATGCCAGCGGCAGACGCAGCCCCGTTCCCGTTGAGGGCAAGTTTGAGAGCATTGAGCTGGACAGCGTTATTATGGCCATCGGCCAGGGCTCTGACCTTGCCGGTATTGAGGGGCTTGATCTTACAAAGAAGGGCACGATCTCCGCTGACGAAAACAGCTTTGTCACCTCGCAGGAGGGCGTGTTTGCCATAGGTGACACCATCAACAGGGGCGCCGGTATAGCTATCTCCGCCATAGGCCACGCCAAAAAAGCGGCAATCGCGGTGGATGCGTACCTCAACGGTGTTGATATCTGCTACAAGGAGCCGTATTTCTCAGAGCGCGAGGTCACCCGCGAGAGCTTCCCCGACGTGTCTGAGATAAGCCGCGTCAAGATGTCGCAGCTTTCTCCGGAGGAGCGCAAGCACAACTTTGACGAAGTTGTCCACGGCTACACCGAGGAGGAGGCGCAGCGTGAGGCGCACCGCTGCCTGGGCTGCGGCTGTCATGACTATTATGAGTGCAAGCTTATAAAGCTGGCTAACAGCTACGATATAGATCCCTCGCGTTTCGCAGGGGAAAAGAAAACGAACTATGTCAACAAGTACGAATTTATTGAGCGTGATGTCAATAAGTGCATCCTGTGCGGCCTTTGCGTGCGCGCCTGCAGTGAGGTCATGGGTATAACGGCGATAGGCCTTGTGGGCAGAGGCTTCACTACGGTGGTTAGCCCGGCTTTCGCCCTGCCTTTGGACAAAACCAACTGTAACGCCTGCGGCCTTTGCGTACAGCTTTGCCCCACAGGCGCCCTTCAGGAGCGTTCACTGCTGGCAAAGCAGGTGCCTGTCAAAGAGAAAGCGGAGAAAATTACCTGTAATGAATGCGACAAACATTGTACTGTGGCAGTGTCCTATGTGGGCAGCAAGCTGGCGAGGGTCATCCCGGCGGATATGCAGAGCCTTAATTGCGTATTCGGCAGGAAGGAACTCATTGAGAAGCTTTCAAAGAGGTTGTCTGACGCAAAGTAAAATCAGCGTTTTCTGTGGAGATATACTTTTTATCCTCAACAGAGAAATAATAACCGGGATCATTTACGGTATAGGCAAAACGGTATTTGGCTGTTTGCTTATACCGTATTTTTCCTTTGACAGGGTTTTCTGTCAGTTCCATTATCAGATCGTAAGCTTCGGTTTTGTCAAGACCGGTAAAGGAGCAGACGAGCCATTGCATAGGCTCATTGTCATCGTCGCCGCCGGCGGCCGTCAAGCCTGCGGATTTAAGGTTCCCCTGCTCATCGGGATACGCGGTGAGCAATCCGTAACCGGCGCCGTTTCGGTCAACAGGAACGGAATATCTGGGATCATCCCCGGAGTCAAAAAGGCAGATGGATTTTTCGTCTGCCCGGAGAGTCTCCGAAAAGCCGTTGAACCTGTTAAGCAGGATGAATATGTCGATCTGTTTTTCTTTGGTGCAGGCGGAGAACAGGGCAAAAATCAGCAAAAACGGCAGAGTTGTTTTGATAATTGTTTTCATTTGTAAAAATCCTCCGAAAATTTATTTATTAAACATTTGTAATAAGTACTGCAATCTTAAGAAAATTATGCTATAATAAACAAACAATATATTTAAATTAAAAGATGATATATTTTGTGTTGCAAAATAAAAATCCGTTTACTTACCGGCAGGAGGAGCTTGATATGAATTCAAATGGAAAATGGAGCAAAAAGAAGAAGGTCACCGTAAGCGTACTTGTGGCGCTGCTTGCGGCTGTACTTGCGTTTATTGCTTACAATTATTTTAAGCCCGACCCCAAGGACGCGGTGGCGGTCACCACAGTTGAAAAGGGGAACATCACCCAAACGCTCAACATCACCGGCAAGGTAGAGTCCGGCAACCAGGGCAGGTTTGAGATACTCAAGGGCACCGGAGTGGACAAAGTGAACGTCCGGGTGGGAGACACCTTCAAAAAGGGCGATGTGCTGGCCACCTTTGACGTTTCGTCAATTCGCAGCGTAGTCGCCCAAAAGAAGAGCGCCTATGACAACGCGGAAAAATCCTATAAAGATTATATCAGGAATTCAAAGTCCGCCGCTGCCAAGCTGGACGATATAAACAAAGAGATATCTGAGTTGGAGAAGCTCTCCGGCCAAACAAAATCAGAGGAGGAAAAGCAGGAGGAGACCAAAGAGTATAAAACAAAGATCGGCGAATGGATCGCCGGCATCCTCAACGGCGGCAAAACCGAATCAAATTCGCTTTTAGGCGGAATGCTCACAGGTTCATTTGATCTGTCCTCCATGCTGGGCATAAGCGGAGCCTCATCAACAGAGATGAGACTTATGCAGTTGAAGCTGGAAAAAACCGTGCTTGAGACCCAGTCCGCGGAGACCCTTTCAACGGTTTATCAGAAGCTTGCGGAGTCGGCTGAGTCCGATTACAACAGCGTAAAAAAAGCTATGGATCAGCTTGAAAAGGGCTGGATAGCCGAGTATGACGGAATAGTCCGGGAGGTGAATATCACTGCCGACAGCACCTTTGTGCCCGATGAGTCCAAGCAGAGTACCGCAAACATAGATCTTTCTTCCCTGATCTCAGGCGGCACAACCAACATCGACCTGTTGGGTATGATCTCCGGCCTGTTCAAGCAGTCTTATGCGGGCATGGTGGTGGAATATTATCCCTTTACCGCAAGGTTTACCCTTGACAAATACGATGTCTTTAAGGTTTCAATGGATCAAAAGGTGAAGGTCACCTCCTCAAACGGCAATACATATGACGGCGTTGTGACCTATATAAGCCCCGTTGCAACAGAGAGCGGCGGCATAAACATCAGCTCCATCATCAGCTCCGCCGGGGGCTCAAACAGTGGAGTTGAGGCCAAGATCTCCATACTTAACCCGGACGAAAGCATAATTATCGGCTTTGACGTGGATATCGAGATCGAGACGGAGCAAGCCAATGACGTTATGGTAGTGCCCATTGAGGCGCTGCAGTACAGCAATGACGCCACTTACGTCTATGTTTACGACAAAGGCAGCAAGACCGTCAAAAAGACCGAGGTAAAAACAGGCATCTTCAGCGGAACCCAGTATCAGCTGCTTTCCGGCTGTAACGAAGGTGACATAATAGTAAAAAGTCCGTCCCTTACGCTGAAGGACGGGGAAAAGATTATGGCTGCTTTTGATGAGAAACAATAAGCTGACCCGGATCATCTTTTAGCAGGGAGGGTTTGCTTTGACTTTTTGGGAAAACATAAAAATTGCCAGATACAGCATAAAAACTAATCTTATGCGGTCGCTGTTGACTATTCTGGGCATAATAATAGGCGTGTCTTCGGTTATAATGATAATCACCGTGGGCGACGGCGCCCGTGAGTATATAATAGATATGATAAACGATCTGGGCTCCAACACTGTGAGCATCACGGTGAACACGGCTTCCGTTTCGGCAAGCGAATATATAAGCAAGGACGATATAGCGGCTATCAAATCCCTTGAGTCGGTGGAATATATTTCCCCCATCGTGGTGGGTATGGGCAACGCTGAGGCAAACGGCAAAACCGGTGTGGTTTTTACAATGTCCGGCACACCGGATCTGCAGTACGTTATGTCCACCAAGATGAAATACGGCAGATTTTTTACTCAGGATGAGTACGACAGCGCCAGAGAGGTGGCGGTCATCCCAACAATGAGCGCTGTGCTTCTGTTCGGGTATGAGAATTGCGTGGGTAAGTATATCGAGCTTTCCATGAACGGCAGCACTACAAAGCTAAAGATCATCGGGGTGTCCGACGCTGAGGGATCAAATATGGATACCGACGCTATTATGGAAATGTCGCAGAACTTTATGAGCGGCAACGATCAGACCATGAGCGCCCTGCTGCTGCCCAGCACCCTTACGGATATTATGATGGACAGCCAGGGCTACTATGAGATGGTGTACCTTACTGCGGTTTCAAATGACCTGCTGGACTCCGCAGGCAATGCGGCGGTGAATACCCTCTATGCGCGCCACGGCAACTACGGCAAAAAGGCTTATACCGTTACCAATATGGCGATGTATATAACTCTGCTGGACACTGTTATCAGGCTGATGACCACATTTATAGCAGGCGTCAGCGGCATTTCCCTTGTTGTGGGCGGCGTGGGTGTTATGAACATTATGCTTGTCTCCGTCACTGAGCGTACCAGGGAGATCGGCATAAGAAAATCTCTTGGAGCCAAGACCTCGACCATACTTTCCCAGTTCCTGACCGAGTCAATAATCCTGTGCGTGATAGGCGGCTTTTTGGGGCTGGTGTTCGGCGTTGTGGGAGCGGCGGCGGTCTCCGCCTACCTTGACATTCCCATAAAGCTGCATTTTTCCACCGTTGCGTTAGCTATAGGTTTTTCAAGCGCAATAGGCATATTCTTTGGAATTTATCCTGCCCGCAAGGCGGCGCTGATGCTGCCCATCGAGGCATTGAGAAGAGATTAACAGAGGTGCTTTATGAAAAAATTTGTTGCGTTGGCATTATCACTTATATCTATTCTGGCTCTGTGCTCCTGCGGCAAGGCCGGCAATAACGGCGAAACTACCGGCGCCGCCGCGGCCACGGCTCAAAACAGCGATGAGGTTTCTCAAAGCCGTGAGCCTCAGTATGATTACGATCTTACCCCCTATGTCAAGCTGGGGCAGTACAAGGATCTGGACGTGGAGTTCGTTGACGAAAAGGTCATCGATACCGAGCTTCAGCAGAATATCGACGATATGCTCATAGATAATAAATACTGCACCGAAAAGAAATCGGACAAAAAGACCGTGGAAAACGGCGATTGGGTAAACATTGACTATGAGGGCACCATGGCAGGGGAAAAGTTCGACGGAGGCACTGCCAGGGGCGCGGAGCTTCATATAGGCTCCGGCTCCTTCATAGAGGGCTTTGAATCCGGGCTTGTGGGCAAAGCAGTGGGGAGCACTGTTACCCTTGACCTTAAGTTCCCGGAGAATTACAGCGTCAATCCCGACCTTTCCGGCAAACCTGTGACCTTTAAGGTCAAAATAAACCATATTGTTGAAAAGATACCCAACGAGCTGACAAATGATCTGGTTAAGGAGATCACATCCGGCACATACACGGAAATAAATCAGTTCAAGGGCTTTGTGGCGGAGCGCTTGCAGAACGAAAAGATAAACAAAAACAAAAACGCAGTGCTTGACAAGGCCATTGAAAACGCCACGATAATCGCCTACCCGGAGGATGAGGTCAAAAGCTACGTCGAGCTTGCGGAAAAGACAGTCAGAGAGCAGGCGGAGGATCAGTCCATGGATCTTGAGGAGTATATTGAGAGCCAGGGCAAGACAATGGAGGCCTTTGAAGCGGAGCTTAAAGATACGGCGGAGCAGGCAATAAAAACCGAACTGGTTGTTTTCGCTATCGCCAAGGCTGAAAATATCGTGATCGACGATGAAAGATATAATCTTATGGCGTCGTCCTATGCAGGCCGTTACGGCGTGGATCAGAAAACCATTGAGGCCAGGATCGGCACAGGAAGAATGATGAGGATGATAATGCAAAACGACGTTGTGTCCTTCCTCTATGAACACTCAAAAAATTATAAACCTGCCGAAACCACTACTCAGCAATAAATAGTAAATAAAATAATAGCCATCCGTTTTACCTGACGTTTACAGTCAGTGAACGGGTGGCTTTGGTTTTTTCGATATCAAATTGATGTAATGAGATCATAGATCATCTCCAGATTGTCCGGACAGTGCTCGATCTCTTTTGAGTACAGACGGCAGCATTCCTCAAATGCCTCCCCGGTCACAAATGAGATCAGAGCCGGGGTCAGGACGCTCAGGGCGATGAATTTTGCATAGGCTCCGCAATCCAGAGTGTTGACGGCTTTTAAAAAGTACCTGTAAACATAGTAAGCCAGCCCTCTGTTCATTACAGCGGAATTTATTTTGAGATAGTTTTCAAAACCTTCTTTGGGGAGTTTTACCTGACAGACCCGGAGAAGGTTTTTCCATTTTTCGGTAAGGATCTCGCAGTTGTTAAACAGAAATCCGGCAAAAGAACAAAGCTCTTCAAACACCGGCGGCGCAAAACCGCACATTGTACCCACGGGCTCAAGTTCATCGATTTTAATTTGAGCCGATCCGGCGGCGGCAAAAAGCAGATCTATGTTTTCGTCTGCGGGACGGTTTTCATCCATTGCCGCAAAAAGCTTGCTCCGTTCTTTTGTAAGAACGTTCAATACCTCGTCATCGCTTGAAACGGTGACTTCGGGATAAGCCCCGGCAATGCCGGAGGAAAAGACTATCCTGCTGACCGCAGGGCAGGAGAGCCCCAGAGTTTTTTCGGTAAAGCCCTCGTATTCCTCGATAAACCACGGATGCTGTCGGCAGACCTTGCTTGTGTGCTCCTCACCAAGATGAATATGTATTTCGCACAGATCGTCGCCGTTGAGAAAAGGACAGCGGTTATCGTGGAGCTTAAAATAATTGTTGTTCTCCGTATCTGTTGCCAGAGAGCTTTTTATCCTTTGCCCCAGGTCTGTGTTAAGGCCGGAATAATACAAAGCGGTGGCCTCGTCTATGATTATCTCCCAACCTGCGCAGCAGGTATCGGGGCAGGCTCCGGCAAGACATTCAAAAATTTTTGAGTAACCGGGGGAATATATCATGGTATCATCCTGATTTCAAATATTAAAAACCTGTACGAACAGATTTTCAGTCGCGCAGGTTTTGTACGGTCTTCAATTCGGGGTAACAATGGCGTTTGAGGGAACGGAGCAGTCCACGACCACCGGGCTGTCAGACCTCATTGCGGAGGGTATGCGCCGTTTTATCTGAGCCGCCTTTTTGATTTTAAGGGCGTCAATACCGTAGGCGCGGACAAGCCTTGAAAAATCCGTTTGCCATTGGGGTTCAGTCATAGAAAACCTGCCGTATTTGAACCATTGGAGCTGACGCACCATACCCAGAACAGAGTTGTTCATGACCACGACCTTGATCGGCAGACCGTATTTTTTGACAGTGGCAAGCTCGTTGCAGTTCATGTGAAAACTGCCGTCCCCGGTGATGAGCACCACCGGTCTGTCCGGGAAAGCGATCTTTGCCCCTATTGCCGCGCCCAGACCGAAGCCCATGGCGCCCAGACCGCCGCTGGTCAGAAAGCTGCGGGGCTTGATAAACGGGTAATATTTGGCCGTCCACATCTGATGCTGACCCACGTCAGTGACGATTATTGCCTCGCCTCCAAGGGACTCGTATATCTCTGTTATGATCTCCCGGGGCATAGCGTTTTCCGCAACCTCTGCTGCGGCGCTTTCGAGCTTTACCTTGTTTATGGCCGAAAGCCAATCGCTGCCGGAAATCTTTGCCGGACCGTTCCCGATCAGTGAAAGCGCGGATTTAATATCGGATCTTATGTGCAGCCGGGAGGGGATATTCTTGTCCATTTCCGCGGAGTCTATGTCAATGTGGATGATATCCGCCTTTGCGGCAAAGCCTGCGTCAGTGTCTGCGGAGCGGTCGGAGAACCTTGTGCCTGCCGCTATGAGCAGATCACATTCCCTAAGGGCAAAATTCGCGGCTCCGTGGCCGAATTTGCCGGCCATTCCGAAAAACAAGGGGTGGAAAGAGGGCACGGCTCCCAAGCCCATAAGGGAGCAAACGACCGGGATGTTGGCCTTTTGGGCAAGGGTCATAAGCTCTGCCTCTGCGCCGGAGGCCACAACGCCGCCGCCTGCAAAGATGAGAGGCCGCTGCGCCCGGTTTATCATTTGTATTGCTGTCAATATCTCCTCCGCGGAGGCGGCAGGAGCTCCGCCGGTATCCTCCGGAGCTTTTTGCTCAAAGTCCGCGCAGGCCTGGAGCACGTCCATGGGTATATCCACCAGAACAGGCCCCTTTCTGCCGCTGGAGGCTATCCTGAAAGCGTCCCGGAGATTGGAAGCAAGGTTTTCAACGCTTGAGACAATAAAACTGTGCTTGGTTATGGGCAGAGTTATTCCGGAGATGTCCACCTCCTGAAACCCGTCATGCCCAAGCATGGATTTGCACACGTTGCCGGTTATGGCAACAAGGGGAGAGGAGTCCATATAAGCAGCGGCGATGCCGGTGACAAGGTTCGTGGCGCCGGGGCCGGAGGTGGCTATGACCACGCCGGTCTTGCCTGAGGCTCGTGCGTACCCATCCGCCGCGTGGGCGGCGCCCTGTTCGTGGGCGGTCAGAATGTGACGTATTTCCGGGTAGTCGCAGAGGGCGTCATAGATGTCCAGAACGGCATTACCCGGATACCCGAAAACAGTATCCACAGAATGCTCCCTGAGCACCTCAAGCACAATATGCGCGCCGTTAAGCTCCATATGTCTCACCTCGCAAAGTCAGTTGATCTGAAAATATCAAATCACTGAGAATTTATAAGCCGTGAATGTTTGGAAAGTCGAGCAGGGCGATGCCATAAACAGGGTGAATTCCGGATGATCGGATGTGTCCGTAAAAGCAACGCGCCGAAACAACTTTTTATGATCGACTTTTCTGTTCACGTTTAGTTTGTTATAACTGCTGCTGCAATTCTCTGTCCTTTTCAAGAACGGAGTCCTGCATGGCAGCACGCATTTCCGCCAGCTTGACGGCGAGCTTTTCGTCCTCTACTGCGATTATCTGAGCCGCGAGCATGGCGGCGTTATACGCCCCGTCAATGGCAACGGTGGCTACCGGGATGCCGGAGGGCATCTGCACGGTGGAAAGCAGGGCGTCCAAGCCGTCCAGTGTGGAGGATTTTACAGGGATGCCGATGACGGGAAGGGTCGTTGAAGCGGCAATGGCTCCGGCCAGATGAGCCGCTTTGCCTGCGGCGGCAATTATGGCGCCAAAACCGTTTTGACGGGCGTTTCTTGAGAAATCAGCGGCCTGTAACGGGGTGCGGTGGGCGGAATATACGTGAGC